>NZ_AEWE02000094.1:16921-59633 GCF_000190455.2 Pseudomonas sp. TJI-51 | reverse complement strand
CCGGTGGGAGCTGGCTTGCCGGCGATGGGCTGCAGCGCAGCCCCTTGCGTTATCGGATCAGGCAGGCTGCGGCGCCTTGAGGATATTCTGCAGCAACTGCACACTTTCAACCGCGTCATGACCCAGGCTGGTCAGGTAGCCGCCATCCGGTTGGTCGGTCAGCCCCTTTTCATGCAGGCGCTGCGCAGCGGCGACCAGGGCGGGGGATGCAGTGCTGGTTATCTTGATGCCTTCCTGGCTGCTGTCGTGCTTGAACAGCGCGAGTACTTCCATTTCATCGATAAGATCGGGGGTAAAAGGCATGGTAACTCCTGACTTCCAGACGAGGATTACGGCACTTTCTACGGTGCCTGATCTTCGAGTGTAGCCGGGTTATTCGTCCTCGCCTTGATCCATCTCAGGTGGCAGCTCGGGCAGCGCACGCAGGGCCTTTTCGTACCACTCGCCGTTGAACGCGCGGTCTTCTGCCAGCATGTTGTCAATCTCGTAGGCCAGCACATGGGCCATCACATTGAGAATGTCTTCACGTTCCCAACCAACCAGGGTCAGCTTGTTGAAAGTGGCCTTGGCCGCCGGCGGCTCGCCGCTTTCGATCTGGTTCTCGATGGCTTGGGTCAGCGTTGCCTCGGCGAGGGCTTCGTCGTCATTGTCGATGTCGGTGGGCTCGCTCATTGGCGGTACTCCTGTGGTGGGATGCACAGTGTGCCACGCCTGTAGCGGCAATGCCCGGTCATAGACGAGGTGCATGACGCTGGTCAGGAACAGGCTTACGGTCTATAAAAGCCGAGCCAAACCCCTTACGGCCCGGAGGCTGTTACCTCATGCTCAAGCTTCATGGATTCTCGGTCAGCAACTACTACAACATGGTCAAGCTGGCGCTGCTGGAAAAAGGCCTGCCTTTCGAAGAGGTCACCTTTTACGGCGGCCAGGCGCCAAAGGCGCTGGAAGTGAGCCCGCGGGGCAAGGTGCCGGTGCTGGAAACCGAACACGGTTTTCTCAGCGAAACCAGCGTGATCCTTGACTACATCGAGCAGACTCAGGGCGGCAAGGCGCTGCTGCCGGCCGACCCGTTCCAGCAGGCCAAGGTACGCGAGTTGCTCAAGGAAATTGAACTTTACATCGAGCTGCCAGCCCGTACCTGCTACGCCGAGTCCTTCTTTGGCATGGCGGTAGAGCCACTGGTCAAGGATAAGGCACGTACCGACCTGCTGGCCGGCTTCGCCACGCTCAAGCGTAACGGGCGCTTTGCGCCGTATGTAGCGGGTGAGCAACTGACGCTGGCAGACCTGATGTTCTGCTTCTCGGTCGATCTGGCTTATGCGGTGGGTAAGAAGGTGCTGAACATCGACCTGCTGGCGGACTTTCCGCAAGCCAAGGCGTTGCTCCAGCTGATGGGAGAGAACCCGCACATGGCGCGGATCGTGGCAGACAAGGAGGCAGCGATGCCGGCCTTCATGGAGATGATTCGCAGCGGTAAGCGCTGAGCCTGGTGTTGAGCCGTTCGTGGGCACGCCCGCTCCCACTGTGGGAGCGGGCGTGCCCACAAACGAGGGCGAAGCCCTCGCCTTGAGGCTTAGCGAGACGCCAACAGGGCTTTGCCACGAACAACGGCAGCTCGCACCTGCGCCGGCGCCGTACCACCAATATGGTCACGCGCATTCACCGACCCTTCCAGGGTCAGTACGGCAAACACATCCTGCTCGATCTGGTCGCTGAACTGGCGCAGTTCGTCCAGGCTCATCTCGGCCAGGTCCTTGCCGGTATCCACCCCATACTTCACCGCATGGCCAACGATTTCGTGGCAGTCGCGGAACGGCAGGCCACGGCGTACCAGGTAGTCGGCCAGGTCGGTAGCCGTGGAGAAGCCACGCAGCGCCGCTTCACGCATGATGGCGTGCTTGGGCTTGATCGCCGGGATCATGTCGGCAAAGGCACGCAGCGAGTCGCGCAGGGTATCGGCAGCGTCGAACAGCGGCTCCTTGTCTTCCTGATTGTCCTTGTTGTAGGCCAGCGGCTGGCCTTTCATCAGGGTCAGCAGGCCGGTCAAGGCGCCGAACACGCGGCCGGTCTTGCCACGTACCAGCTCTGGCACGTCGGGGTTCTTTTTCTGCGGCATGATCGAGCTGCCGGTGCAGAAGCGGTCCGGCAGGTCGATGAACTGGAACTGCGCGCTGGTCCACAGCACCAGCTCTTCGGAGAAGCGCGAGAGGTGCATCATCGCCACGCTGGCTGCAGCGCAGAATTCGATGGCGAAGTCACGGTCCGAAACGCCGTCCAGCGAGTTGCCGCCCACGGCCTCGAAGCCCAGCAGCTTGCAGGTCAGTTCGCGGTCGATCGGGTAGGTGGTACCGGCCAGTGCGGCGCTGCCCAGCGGCATGCGGTTGGTGCGCTTGCGGCAATCGACCAGGCGCTCGTAGTCGCGGCTGAGCATTTCGAACCAGGCCAGCAGGTGGTGGCCGAAGGTGACCGGCTGCGCGGTCTGCAGGTGGGTGAAGCCCGGCATGATGGTTTCGGCTTCGCGCTCGGCCTGCTCCAGCAGGCCCTGCTGCAGGCGGGTGATTTCGGCCAGGATAAGGTCGATTTCATCGCGCAGCCACAAGCGGATATCGGTTGCCACCTGGTCGTTGCGGCTACGGCCGGTGTGCAGCTTCTTGCCGGTGATGCCAATGCGGTCGGTCAGGCGTGCCTCGATGTTCATGTGCACGTCTTCAAGGTCGACGCGCCAGTCGAAGTTGCCGGCCTCGATCTCGGCCTGGATGGTTTTCAAACCATCAATAATGGTGTCGCGCTCGGCATCGCTGAGCACGCCGACTTGCGCCAGCATGGTGGCATGGGCGATCGAACCCATGATGTCGTGGCGGTACAGGCGCTTGTCGAAATCGACCGAGGCGGTGAAGCGGGCGACGAAGGCGTCGACGGGCTCACTGAAGCGGCCGCCCCAGGACTGATTGGTCTTGTCGGTGCTCATGGATTCACTCATTGCAGGCGTGAACGAAAAAGTGGCGCCGATAATAACAGGGTTGGGACGGCTGCCGCAGGGCGCCGGTCGACAGAAATGCCCGGAAAATGGCAGTGAATCATTTGAAGGAATGAACGGCAGTGTTCCACGGACCGTCTACAGTTGGACAGAAGACTGGCAGTGAATCTGCCGTCCGAGTGAATCTTTGGCCATCGCACCGGTCTAGAGCGTGACCGCAGTGTCGCTCGAACCACACCTGTCTACGCTATACCTGTGCGAGACTCATTCAGGAATCCAGCGCAATTATGAATGTCCTGATCGTTGATGACGAACCCCAAGGCCGTGACCGCCTTAGCCGGCTGCTCGGCGAACTGGAGGGTTACACCGTGTTGGAGCCCAGCGCTACCAACGGGGAAGAGGCCCTGACCCTGATCGACAGCCTCAAGCCCGACGTGGTGCTGCTGGACATCGCCATGCCAGGCCTGGACGGCTTGCAGGTCGCGGCCCGCCTGTGCGAGCGCGAGGCGCCGCCAGCGGTGGTGTTTTGCACCGGGGATGACCAATACAGTGCCGAGGCATTCAAGGACAGTACCCTCAGCCATGTCGCCAAACCTGTTCACCCTCAGGCCCTGCGGGATGCACTGCGCAAGGCCGATAAACCCAACCGGGCGCAACTGGCGGCACTGACGCGGCCGGCCAATGAAGGCGGTGGCCCGCGCAGTCATATCAGCGCCCGCACCCGCAAAGGTATCGAGCTGATTCCGTTGGACCAGGTGGTCTACTTCATTGCCGACCACAAGTACGTAACCTTGCGCCACGACGGTGGGGAAGTACTGCTCGACGAGCCGCTCAAGGCGCTGGAAGACGAGTTTGGCGACCGCTTTGTACGTATTCACCGCAATGCCTTGGTTGCCCGGGAACGCATCGAACGCCTTCAGCGCACGCCCCTGGGCCACTTCCAACTGTTCCTAAAAGGCCTGAACGGCGATGCCCTTACCGTAAGCCGGCGTCATGTGGCCGGTGTGCGCAAGATGATGCAGGCCCTCTGAACCGGTGCCCGCATGGCAAGGGCTGGGCCCTTGCTGGCCGGCAGGTCGGCCCCACCGTCAGGGTGCAGGGCAGCCCTGAAGGGGCCCTTAGCTGATCCACATCTGCTAGCGATCCTTGCGATGCTGTTATGATCCACGGCATTTCTCTGGATCGGGGCGTTTCATGTCCACTCGCGAAATCCGCATTGCCACCCGTAAAAGCGCCTTGGCCCTGTGGCAGGCCGAATACGTCAAAGCCCGCCTTGAGCAGGCCCACCCTGAGCTGCGGGTGACCCTGGTGCCCATGGTCAGCCGCGGGGACAAGCTGCTCGACGCGCCGCTGGCAAAAATCGGTGGCAAGGGGTTGTTCGTCAAGGAGCTGGAAACCGCCCTGCTGGACAACGAAGCCGACATCGCCGTGCATTCGATGAAGGATGTGCCCATGGACTTCCCCGAGGGGCTGGGCCTGTACTGCATCTGCGAGCGGGAAGACCCACGTGACGCCTTTGTCTCCAACCATTTTGCCAGCCTTGAAGCGTTGCCTGCCGGCAGCGTGGTCGGCACCTCCAGCCTGCGCCGCCAGGCCCAACTGCTGGCGCGTCGCCCCGACCTGCAGATCCGCTTCCTGCGCGGCAACGTCAACACCCGCCTGGCCAAGCTCGACGCCGGCGAATACGACGCCATCATCCTCGCGGCCGCCGGCCTTATCCGCCTCGGTTTCGAAGACCGCATCACCGCCACCATCAGTGTCGACGACAGCCTGCCTGCCGGTGGCCAGGGGGCGGTAGGCATCGAATGCCGTAGCGCCGACCACGCGATCCATGCCTTGCTGGCGCCGCTGCACCACCATGACACGGCTGACCGGGTGGTGGCCGAACGCGCCATGAACAAGCGCCTGAACGGCGGTTGTCAGGTGCCGATCGCTTGCTACGCGGTGCTGGAAGGCGACCAACTGTGGTTGCGCGGCCTGGTCGGCCAACCGAGTGGCGGCACCCTGCTGGTGGCCGATGCCCGGGCCCCCCGTGCAACTGCCGAGGCCCTTGGTGTAGAGGTCGCCGAACATCTGCTGGGGCAGGGTGCCGAGGCCATCCTCAAAGAGGTCTATGGCGAGGCCGGCCACCCGTGAGCCAATGGCGCCTGTTGCTGACCCGGCCTGCCGAGGACTGTGCGGCGCTGGCGCAAAGCCTGGCGGCAGCGGGGGTGGCCAGCCACTGCCTGCCGTTGCTGGAGATCGAACCCGTGCAAATCCAGGCTGGGCAGCGCGCGTTGCTGCAGGGCCTTGGTGGCTTCCAGGCGATCATCGTGGTCAGCAAGCCAGCTGCACGGCTGTTGCTGGAACAGTTGGCCAACGCCAGCCTGCAGCCGCCCGTTCAAGGCTGGTTCACCGTAGGCGAGGCCACTGCCGCAGTGTTGCAGCAGGCGGGTCTGAGGGTGAATTGCCCGCCGCGTGGCGACGACAGCGAAGCACTGCTGATGCTGCCGGCACTGCGCCAGGCGGTTGCCGTGCCAGCAGCGCGGGTATTGATCGTTCGCGGCGTTGGAGGTCGCGAACTGCTGGCAGAGCGTCTTGCAGAGCAAGGTGCTAGTGTCGATTATCTGGAACTGTATCGTCGCTGCCTGCCGGTTTATCCCGCAGGCACGCTGATGCGCCGCATCGAAGCGGAACGCCTCAATGGCCTGGTGGTCAGCAGTGGGCAGGGTTTGGAACATTTGCAGCAACTGGCTGGCGCCGATTGGCCACAGCTGGCCCGGTTGCCGTTGTTCGTGCCGAGCCCGCGGGTAGCCGGGCAGGCCAGGGCCGCTGGGGCCCAACAGGTTGTGGATTGCCGTGGCGCCAGTGCCGCGGCCTTGCTGGCAGCTGTGCAGTCTTGCACTGCACCTGCCTCTTAAGGCGCTAAGCTGAACGCGATGCGCCCCCATGCAAAGGATGGATACGTGAGCGAGACTGTCTTGTCCAATAACGATCAGCCGTCGGCGCAAACGCCGGCGGATCCCGTTACCACCCCGCCTGCCAAGCGCTCCGGCAATGGCCTTGCTGCGCTGGCCTTGCTGCTCGGCGCGGCCGGGGTGGCGGTAGGTGGCTGGGGTGCCTGGCAGGTGCGTCAACTGCAAGGCAGCGAGTTCGACCAGGGCCAGCACATCGAGGCGCTTAACCAGCGCGCCGAGGCCTTGCAACAGCGTGAGCAGCAGATCAGTGCGCAACTGGCCAGCCTGCCAGCCGCCAGCGAACTGGAAGACCGCCGGCGGCTGGTAGCGCAATTGCAGGGCGACCAGCAGCGCCTCAGCCAGCGCCTGGAAACCGTGCTCGGCGAAAGCCGCAAGGAGTGGCGCCTGGCAGAAGCCGAGCACCTGCTGCGCCTGGCTACCCTGCGCCTGTCGGCCTTGCAGGACATCACCAGCGCCAAGGCCCTGGTCGAAGGTGCCGACGAGATCCTGCGCGAGCAGAGCGACCCAGGTGCCTTTGCCGCTCGCGAGCAACTGAACCGCAGCCTGGCCACGCTCAACAGCACCCAGCAACCAGACCGCACGGGCCTGTTCCTGAAGCTGGCTGCGCAGCGTGACTTGGTCCAGCAACTGAGCGCGCAGTCGCCGGAGTTCGACAGCAATGCCGATGCCCTCGGCGCCTTGACCGCCGATGGCGACGGTGTCAGCCGCCTGTCGCAGTGGTGGGCGGAAATCTCCAAGTATTTCCAGGTTGACTTCAATGCCGACGAAAACGTGCGCCCATTGCTGGCCGGGCAGCAACTCAACCAGTTGCGCCTGGCATTGAGCCTGACCATCGAGCAGGCCCAGTGGGCGGCGCTCAATGGCGACGCGAAGGTCTATACCCAGGCGCTGGATGATGCCCGCAGCGTGCTGCTGGCCAACTTCAATGCCGACAACCCGCAAAGCAAGGCCATGCTCGACAGCCTGAATGCCTTGGCCGAGCAGCCAGTGTCGGTGGTCACCCCTGACCTCAGCGAGAGCCTGGCAGCCGTGCAGGCCTACATTCAGCGCCGCCATCTGCCGGCTGAGGCCGAGGGGGGCAAGCCATGAAGCGGGTCTACCTGCTGGCCGTACTGGCCATCGTGGTCGCTGCTGCGCTGGGTGTCGCCGTCGCCAAGCACAGCGGTTACGTACTGGTTTCCTACGGTGGTTTCCGTTATCAATCGGGGCTGTGGGCGGCGTTGGGTGGGCTGCTGGCGGTCGTTCTGGTGTTGTGGTTGCTGCGCTACCTGGTGGGGCTGTTGCTGACCTCCAGCGGCGTGGTCAACCCTTGGTCGCGGCGCAACCGCCGCCGGCGTATTCGCCTGGCAATCGAACAGGGCCAGCTGGACCTGGCCGAGGGTCGCTGGGCCAGCGCCCAGCGCCATTTGCATCGTGCCGCGGAGGCCGAGCGCCATCCCCTGCTGTACTACCTCGGTGCAGCGCGTGCCGCCAACGAGCAAGGTCGCAGCCAAGACAGCGACAACTTGCTGGAGCGTGCCCTGGAGCGCCAGCCACAGGCAGAACTGGCCATTGCCCTGACCCATGCCCAACTGCAGATGGACCGGGGTGAAAGCGATGGCGCGCTGGAGACCTTGCTGGCCATGCAGGAGCGCCACCCGCACAACAGCCAGGTCCTGCGGCTGTTGCAGCGCCTGTACCTGGAGCGCGGTGACTGGTCCGCCTTGATTCGCCTGTTGCCCGACCTGCGCAAGGGCAAGGTTCTACCGGCCGCCGAGCTTGCTGCCCTCGAGCAGCGCGCCTGGGGCCAGAACCTGAGCCTGGCGACAACCCGTGGCGAGGACGCGCAAAGTGCACGGCAGGCCCTGGAGCGCGCCTGGCAGCAACTGACTGCCGCCCAGCGTCAGGAGCCGCAACTCGTGCTGGCCTACGCTGAACAGCTACGCCAGGTAGGTGCCGAGAGTGATGCCGAACAGGCATTGCGCACGGCTCTCAAGCGGAACTACGAAAGCCATCTGGCTCGCCTGTATGGCCTGGTGCGTGGCGATGACCCGGTGCGCCAGTTGCAAACCGCCGAAGGCTGGCTCAAAGACCACCCACAAGATGCCAGCCTGTTGCTCACCCTTGGCCGCCTCAGCCTGCAGAACCGTCTGTGGGGCAAGGCGCGCGATTACCTGGAAAGCAGCCTGCGCATGGAGCGCAACCCCGAGGCCTGCGCCGAACTGGCGCGCCTGCTCGCCGGCCTGGGTGAGACGGAGCGCAGCAACCAACTGTTCCAGGAGGGCCTTGGCCTGCTCGACGAACGCCTGCTGGCGTTGCCGCTGCCAGAAGGCGTACGCGCCTGACCTACCCCATAGCCCGCGGCAAGGCGCGGGCTATGGGGGCTGGTGATTTATCTTCCGTTGCATGCTGAATCTGCATTCCCAGTCCTCAGTCGCCTCCTATTGAATAGACGGAAATTTCTTACGCGTTTCAGCGACTTGTCGTTGCTGTAGCGCCTTGAAACAAAGCCCGTCTTTCCTCTACCGTTCCAGGCCACACTCTCATCCCGGGACCTTCACCACCCATGCTGCTGGCCCGTTTGCGCACCTTGTTTCTTCCTGCTTGCCTGGCCGCACTGGCAGTGCTGGCTGCGTCCTTCCAATTGGATAACATGCTTGGGCTGGTGCCATGCCCGTTGCGCTTGAGCCAGCGGTTGCTGCTAGCCCTGTATGCCCTGCTGAGCCTGGCCAGCGTGCTGCAGGCACCGCGTGCACGTGGCCTGCGGCGTTACGCATGGGCGACGTTGGCCTGCTCGCTGGGCGGGGCGGCGCTGGCCGCGCGGCAGGTCTGGCTGCAGGGTGCTGAAAGGGTTGTAGATGCATGCCCGCTGCCGATCGGGCGTGTATTCGAGCAGGGTTGGGTGGAGGCGGCCCGGCAACTGCTATTCGGCGGCCCGGAGTGCAGCGCGCTGAGCTGGAGTTTTCTCGACCTGACCCTTCCCGAGTGGAGCCTGTTGGCTTTCCTGCTGCTGGCGGCGCTGCCCGCGAGTTGCCTGCTGGCGTATCGTTTCCGCACGCTGGCAGGCGCTTGACCTGGCGCAAGGTTGAGTCATCAGAATGACCAATGGCCATGTAACACGGTATTAAACACTTGTATGAAGTTTGTCCACTGCGTACCTTGAAGGGCAACACGTGCGGGAATAATCTCGCAGCACGGATACTCAAAACACAACTGCTCGATGCCGTCCTGCTGATATCACCTTTGTGCGCGCCTTCGCAGCGCGAGGTGCAGCGGCATCTACCCAGAAGGGAAGAGATCGCCATGCTCGATAGTTGTCAGAACGCTCAGGAACGCTGGGGTGGGGTTCACGAACTTATTGATCGTTGGCTGGAGGAGCGCAAGGAATTGGTGCAGTCTTTCCGCGCGTTGCGCGCCAAAGAGCTGGCCTTCGCCGACAAGGATACGAACGGGGATTTCTGTGGCCTGCTTGTGGACTACTGTTCGGCGTGGCACTTCGAGGTCTGCGAGCAGCTGGTCAGGGAAGCCAAGGCTTTCGGTGACGAGAAGGCACTGAAGCTGGCCGAAGAGATCAACCCACGCATCAATGACATCACGCAGATCGCGTTGGCTTTCAACGACCATTGTGCGAAAGCTGAGTGCAAGGACACAGAGCGCTTTGGCGAAAAACTGGGCAAGCTCGGTGGCCTGCTGCATGAGCGCTTCGAACTGGAAGACTGCCTGATCGAAGTGCTGCACAACGCGCACAAGGAAGAGGGCGCGGTACAGGCCTGATGGTTGGCGTCAGTCGCCAACCCCCAGCAGTTCGATCTCGAATACCAAGGGGGTATAGGGTGGAATCAAGTCGCCTGCGCCCTCGGCCCCATAGGCTTGTGCGGATGGAATGACAAGGCGCCACTTGGCGCCGACGTGCATCTGCGGCAACGCTACCTGCCACCCCTCGATCACCGAACCCAGGCTGAACCACTGTGGCGTCTGGTTCTGGTCGAATACCGAGCCGTCCGGCAACCTGCCTACGTAGCGCACCTGCACTTTGCCACCGGCTTTCGGCTGCGCGCCACTTCCTGCCTGCAGCTCGTTGTAATGCACGCCCTCTGGCAACTCATGCACGCCAAAACGCCCCCGCTCATTAGCCATGAAGCGTTTTTCCGCCGCTTGCTGCTTTTGCGCCTGGTCATCGCTTTCCTGTGCATCATGCTGCTGCAGCACGGCCTGCATGCGTGCCTTGTCGAGCTTCAGCGGCTGCCCTTGGTAGGCCTGGCGCAAGCCATCGACCAAGGCATCCAGTTGCAGGCCCGGCATGTCCTGGCGCAGCCGCTCGCCCAGGCTGGCCCCAAGGCTGTAGGCGAGATCGCGTTCATCACTGTCGGCCAGGGCGAGGGGCGCCAGCAGGCATAAACCTAAAACAAGAAATCGAGGCATGGTCAGTTCCTGCGCCAATGAGCGTGGAAGTATGCCAGTGTTGAATAGGTGTATTGGCTTTTTCGCGGCTTTGCGTGGGCGCGGCTTTGAGTCGCAACAGGGCAGCGGCGCGGCAAGGCTTTGTCCAGCATCTACACTTACCCGCAGCTGCAAGCTTACAACGTTGCCCAGGCATGCAACGCGGCGTAACTATTACGGTCAACATGCCCTAGCGGCTGTAGCAGCAGAAGCATAGTATGAGCCGCACTCTCGTCAGCCAGGAGGTAAACCATGTCGGCCAAAAAGAAGCCAGTAAGTACGCCGTTACACCTGCTCCAGCAACTTTCGGGTAGCTTGCTCGAACATTTGGAAGAAGCCTGCTCGCAAGCGCTGGCTGATGCGGAAAAACTGCTGGCAAAGTTGGAAAAGCAGCGTGGCAAAGCGCAGGAAAAACTGCACAACGCTCGCTTGAAACTGCAAGGTGCAGCCAAGGCCGGTAAAGCCAAGGCACAGACCAAAGCGCAAAAAGCCAGCGCTGAACTTGAAGAACTGCTGGACTCCCTCAAGGAGCGTCAAACCCAGACGCGCGCCTACATTCAGCAACTCAAGCGCGATGCCCAAGACAGCATCAAGTTGGCCCAAGGTGTAGGCAAAGTGCGTGAAGCCGCGACCAAGGCCCTTGACCAGCGTGCAGCCAAAACGGCCAAGCCAGCTGTTGCCAAGCCGGCGACCAAGCCAGCCGGTCGAGCCACTACCGCAGCCAAGCCAGCAGCTAAAGCCACCGCCGCCGCAAAACCTGCGTCTAAGCCAGCCGCCAAGGCCACCGCCGCCGCAAAACCTGCGCCCAAGCCAGCCACCAAGGCCACTGCTGCCGCGAAACCTGTGGCCAAGCCAGCCGCCAAGGCCACTGCCGCCGCTAAACCTGCGGCCAAGCCAGCCGCCAAGGCCACTGCCGCCGCAAAACCTGCGTCCAAGCCAGCCGCCAAGGCCACTGCCGCCGCAAAACCCGCAGCCAAGCCAGTCGCCAAAGCAACAGCCGCCGCTAAACCTGCGCCCAAGCCAGCTGCAGCCAAGTCGCCAGCACGTACCGCAGCGAAACCGGCTGCCAAGCCTGCCGCCAGCAAGCCAGCCGCTGCCAAACCGGCTACACCTGCCCCCAGCACTCCGGCCGCTGATGCCAACTCGGCCACTTCGGTAGCGCCATCGGCGCCGGCCAGCACGCCTGCTCAGGCACCGTCTTCGGCGTCCTGAAGCGCTGCAGCCGCGGCGCGTAGCTGCAGCAACGCGTCATGTTGTCGGCCCTGGTCCGGCACCAGCCGGGCCAGCCAGTCGCCCGTGGGCTCAGCAGAGTCCGCGGGCCACTGCTGGGCACGTTCTTGCAAGCGTTCCAGCAACGCTCTTTCTGCCTGTAATTCCAACCCTTTCACTTGCTCGCGCACAAGTGCCAGCCGGCTATCCAGCTGTGCTGCCGCGCGCCATTGCTGGCGCAGGTCGCGTAGCGGGGTGACCACTGTCCGTTGCCAGGGGTCGGCAATGCCGTGCAATGCCTGCGCGCGCTGGTCCGTCACGGCAACCCCACGCGCCTGCAACCACGTGGCGCACAGCAGCAGGCAGACATCGCCACCCAGTGTTTGCAGTTCAAGGCAGGCGGCTTCTACGCCAGGCCTGGCGTACAAGGCCAGGGCGTGATTCCACAGGTCGGTGTGCATGGTTCCACTCGCGCTATGGGCCGAGGAAGCTGGTAGACTCCGCGACCATCATGATCAGACTATCCAACCTCACTTTACAGCGTGGTCCGCAGCGCTTGCTAGAAGGCGCCGAGATGACCCTGCACGCCGGTCACAAGGCCGGTCTTATCGGCGCCAACGGTGCCGGCAAATCCAGCCTGTTCGCCTTGCTGCGCGGTGAGCTGTCGCCCGATGCCGGCGACTGCCAGCTGCCCGGCGACTGGCGCATCGCCCACATGCGCCAGGAGGTTGATACCCTCGATCGCCTGGCCGTGGACTATGTGCTCGACGGTGACGTGCGCCTGCGCAAGGTCCAGGCCGAATTGGCGGCTGCCGAGCAAGCGCACGACGGCACCGCCCTGGCGCGCCTGCACAGTGAGCTGGAAAGCGCTGACGGCTACACCGCCGACGCTCGCGCCCGCAAGCTGCTGGCCGGCCTGGGCTTTACCAACGAGCAGATGGACCGCCGAGTCGGTGACTTCTCTGGCGGCTGGCGTATGCGCCTCAACCTGGCCCAGGCGCTGATGTGCCCGTCCGACCTGCTGCTGCTCGACGAGCCCACCAACCACCTGGACCTCGACGCCATTCTGTGGCTGGAAGACTGGCTCAAGGGCTACCCTGGCACGCTGCTGCTGATTTCCCACGATCGTGACTTCCTCGATGCCGTGGTCGACCATGTGCTGCATGTAGAGCAGCGCAAGCTGAACCTCTACAAGGGCGGCTATACCGCCTTCGAGCGCACCCGTGCCGAACGCCTGGCGCAACAGCAACAGGCCTACGAGAAGCAGCAGGCGCAGCGCGCGCACATGGAAAAGTACATCGCCCGCTTCAAGGCCCAGGCCACCAAGGCGCGCCAGGCGCAGAGCCGGATCAAAGCCCTGGAGCGCATGGAGGAGCTGTCGGCGGCGCACGTCGATTCGCCATTTGACTTCGTCTTCCGCGAGTCGCAGAAAATTTCCAGCCCGCTGTTGAGCATGTCCGAAGGCCGCCTGGGGTATGGCGACAAAGCCATCCTCGACAAGGTCAAGCTGCAACTCACCCCGGGCGCGCGTATTGGCCTGCTCGGCCCGAATGGCGCAGGCAAGTCGACGCTGATCAAGAACCTTGCCGGTGAGCTGGCGCCGTTGTCCGGCCGGCTGGTCCGCGGCGAGAACCTGGCCGTGGGTTATTTTGCCCAGCACCAGCTGGACTCGCTGGACGACAAGGCCAGCCCGCTGCTGCACTTGCAGCGCATTGCCCCCGCCGAGCGCGAGCAGACCCTGCGCGACTTCCTGGGAGGCTTCGATTTCCATGGCGCCCGTTGCGACGAGCCGGTGGTGAACTTCTCCGGTGGCGAGAAGGCACGGCTGGCGCTGGCGCTGATCGCCTGGGAACGGCCGAACCTGCTGCTGCTCGACGAACCCACCAACCACCTCGACCTGGAAATGCGCCTGGCGCTGACCATGGCCTTGCAGGAGTTCGCCGGCGCCGTGGTAGTGGTATCCCACGACCGTCACCTGCTCAAGAGCACCACCGACGACTTCCTGCTGGTCGCTGACGGCAAGGTCGACACCTTCGACGGTGACCTGGACGACTACAGCCGTTGGCTGGTCGAGTATCGCCAGCGCAGCGCGCCGGCCAGTACTGCGCCGGTCAACCCGGACAAGACCGACAAGAAAGCCCAGCGCCAGGCCGCCGCGGCCTTGCGCCAGCAATTGGCCCCTCACAAGAAGGCCGCTGACAAGTTGGAAGCCGAGCTCAATCAGGTGCACGCGCAGTTGGCCGAAATCGAGACGGCGCTGGGCGACGCCGGCCTTTACGATGCGGCGCGCAAGGATCAATTGCGTGACCTGCTGGCGCGCCAGACCAAGCTCAAGCAACGTGAAGGGGAGCTGGAAGAGGGCTGGATGGAAGCGCTGGAAACCCTCGAAAGCATGCAAGCCGAGCTTGAGGCGCTGTCCTGATGGAGGAGCTGCGTGGGTTGCTGCCTGGGCAGTGGATGGACACCTTATGGCTGGGCTTGCAGATCCTCCTTATCCTGGCGGTGGCTTTTGTCCTGCAGCGCATCGTGGCCCGTGGCCTCAGCCGCCTGGGCCAGCGCTACCCCTTGCCACCGGAGTTGCTGGTGCCCGTGCGCGGTGGCCTGCGCTGGTTGATCATGGGCAGCGCGCTGCTGTTCGTGCTGGAGCGCCTGGGGGTTTCGGCAACGGTGCTGTGGACGGCCCTGTCCGGTTTCGTGGCGGTGGCGGCGGTGGCGTTCTTCGCCATGTGGAGCGTACTGTCCAACCTGCTGTGCGCGGTGCTGATCTTCACGGTCGGGCCGTTTCGTATTGGTGATGTGGTCGAGCTGGTCGACACCCTCGACAAGCCGGGCGTAAAGGGCCGGGTAATCGCCATCAACCTGCTGTTCACTACCCTGCTGGAAGTGCCCGAGGCAGGCGGGGCATTGGTGCAGGTGCCGAACAGCCAGTTCTTCCAGAAGTCGGTGCGGCGCTGGCGGGGGGCCGAAGTGCAGGCCATGCACAAGGACGTGTTGCTCGAGGCGGACTGACACAGCCCGCACAAGCACGCTAAATTCTGCAAAATTTGCTGGTCATATTTTCACCAACACCTTAGCTTAATCTTTTGCAACATTAGTGCGAGCGAGGTGTGTGATGTCGATGGAAGTATGGTTGGGCTTTTTTGCCGCCTGCTGGGTGATCAGCCTTTCCCCTGGCGCCGGGGCGATTGCCTCGATGTCCAGTGGCCTGCAATACGGCTTCTGGCGCGGTTACTGGAATGCCCTGGGCCTGCAACTGGGCCTGATTTTGCAAATCGCCATCATCGCCGCCGGCGTGGGCGCCGTGTTGGCCGCCTCGGCCACGGCGTTCCAGTTCATCAAGTGGTTTGGCGTCGCTTACCTCGTTTACCTGGCGTACAAGCAATGGCGTGCGCTGCCAATGGCCATGACCGATGAGTCGGGCGTGCGCCCCATCGGCAGGCCGTTGAGCCTGATGTTCCGCGGTTTCCTGGTCAACGTCAGCAACCCCAAGGCGCTGGTGTTCATGCTTGCGGTGCTGCCGCAGTTCATCAACCCGCATGCACCGCTGCTGCCGCAGTATGTGGCAATCACCCTGACCATGGTCAGTGTCGACCTGTTGGTAATGGCGGGCTACACCGGCTTGGCCGCACGGGTATTGCGCCTGTTGCGTACTCCCAGGCAGCAGAAGCGCTTGAACCGCACGTTTGCCGGGTTGTTCATCGGTGCGGCGGCGTTCCTGGCGACCTTGCGCCGCGCACCCGTCTGACAGGCGCGCTGCGATAAATGCAGGTTCGATCGAGTCTTGTCCGTCGGGGTGCTGTCTATCAGGGGGCGGATGATCACGATCATCCGTTTCACATGAGCATGGAGCCGAACTTGCAACTGGTGCTCTCAACCCATGCCGGGCCGGCAGCTTCGATGCACGCCCCGGCACCGAGGAGGAAACATGGACAAGCCGATTCATCCTTTGTCGGAAATCTTCAAACAGTTGGGGCTGTCTGACGACCCGGTCGAAATCGACCGCTTTATCACGACACACTCACCGCTCGAGGACGATGTGAAACTGGTAGATGCGCCTTTCTGGAGCGACTCGCAGCGCGCGTTCCTGAAAGAAAAATACATCGCCGATGACGACTGGATCCCGATGATCGACCAACTCAACGAGGCGCTTCACCCCCTGAAAAAATAAAGCGCCGAGCGGCACCTGACGAGTGAATGGCCGTTGCTATGCTCAGGAAAACAACCGGGGATAGCGCGATGAAAGATCCCTACGTATCAGGTTTCTGGTGCTCCGTTTCCATCCTGGGCATTCTGACGGCCAGTTACTTCTACGGCATCAGGCAGGCGCATCAACTGAACCAGGCGGTGCAGTTCCTCTACGCCGCCGCCGCGGTCACCGTGGCTGTCGCCGTGGTGGCGCTGGCCTGGGTCGCCTGGCAGCAGTTGCACCTGAACAAGCGCGAAGTGATCCAGGGGCGCACGTTGCTGACCATCTGGAACACCAAAGTTGCGCTACGCCGCGTCGAAACGGTCTTCGATCGTTATTTCTGGGGGAGCTACTGGCATTCGGGGCGCACTTTCGAAGAGGTCATGGGCGAACTCAAGGGCACCCCGCTGGAGCAAAGCCTTGATGCGCTGAAGCGCCAGTGCCGGGTGCTCGACCGCGAAATCCACGACCACCATCATCATTGGCTGGCCAACGCCCGCGACCTGTCCAGCGTGGCCCAGGCCATGGCCCGCGAGCGCTACCAGCTGGACCTGGGCGAACCCACGCAAAGCGGGCATGGCAATACCGCTGTGCTCAATCGCGACCTCGAAGTGCTGGTCTACACCTGGTCGGCGCGCCTGCGCAGTTTTGACCACCAGCTGGACGAACTGGAGCGCGGCTACCACTGAAAGCGCTTATTCGCCGCGTATGTATTGCTCCAGCTGCTTGATCAGGCTGGCTTGCTCGGCAATGGTTTCCTTCACCAGGTCGCCGATCGACAACAGCCCTAGCAGCTCGCCATTGCTCACGACCGGCAAGTGGCGCAGGTGGCGGTCGGTCATCAGGTTCATGCAGTACTCGAGGTTCTGCCTGGGCTCGACCGTGACCACTGGTGCACTCATGATTTCCCGTACCGGGGTGGCGGCAGAAGAGCGGCCCTTGAGCACCAGCTTGCGTGCATAGTCGCGCTCACTGACGATACCCACCACCTGCTTGCCCTCGACTACCGGCAGTGCACCGATGTTTTTCTCCGCCAGCATTTTCAGGGCGTCGAGCACCGAGTCATCCGGGCCGATGGTGTACACGGTCTGGTGCTGGGACTTGGTCTTGAGGATTTGTTCGACGGTCTTCATACGGGCCTCTGCGGGTGGAAAAGCGCTGTCTCGGTGTAACTAAAGCATCCGGTACGGCGCTCTGCACGGCAATGCAGGAAACGGCATGGAGTCGATTGAAAAACGTCATCGGTGTGCGCCTATGCGGGCCTCTTCGCGGCTAAAGCCGCTCCCACAGGTGTGTCATTGGCCTCAGAGCCTGTGATGCACCCTATGGGAGCGGCTTTACCGGTGCAGCCGATCAGAGGTTCGGCATTTGCCCGATCCGCGCGACCATTTCGCTGACGACCTGCAGGTCCAGCATGAACTGCTCTACCGTCTTGAACTCGTTGTCGTTGTGCCCGGTGTACTTCACGTCTGGCATGGCCAGGCCGAACTGCACGCCATTGGGCAGGTCGTGTACCGACGTGGCACCCGCCGAGGTGCCGAACTCATGCTTCATGCCCAGGTTCTCGCTGGCCACCGCCAGCAGAGCCTTCACCCACTCGCCCTCGGGGTTGCGATACATCGGTTCGTCCAGGCTATAGTCGAAGGCCACCGAGGTGCGGCTCTGCCGGGTCCATTTGTCCAGTCTGGTGGCCAGTTCGTCCTTGATGGTGGCAAGCGGCTTGCCCTTGGGAATGCGCAGGTTCACCGCCAGTTTCAACCCTTTGTCGGCCACCCCTACATAGGTCAACGACGCGGTCAGCGGGCCCATGAACGGGTCTTTGAAGGCCACGCCCAGCTTGTTGCCCAGGTAGTCCAGGCCCCAGTTGTCGGCAGCGTAGCGGGCGGCGTCGGTGAATTGGTTGTGCTTGAGCGGTACTTGCTGGCCCACGCCAGCAAGGAAGTCGAGCATGCGTGCAACCGGGTTTACCCCGGACTCCGGCTCCGAGGAATGCGCGGAAACCCCGGTTACTGTCAGCACCACCTGCTTGCCGTCGGCCTTGGCGTCGATGCTGAAGTCACCACCGTGCTGCTTTACATACCCGGCGCCGGCTTGCTGCAGTTGTTTGGCGAGTGCTGCCGGGTTGTCGGTGGCCAGGGTTGCGACCGAGGTGGTGGGGATCTGGTTGGTGGCCAGCCCGCCAGTCAGGTTGATGATTTCAGCACCTTCACCCGTGGCCGGGCGTTTGCTGAAGCTGGCCATGATCGTACCGTAGCCCTTCTCGGCAATGACCACCGGGTAGCCGCCATCCAGCGCCAGGTTGTAATCAGGCGTGGGGTTGCGCTCGAAGTAATAGGGGATCGCATCCCCACTGGTTTCTTCCGTCGTGTCGATCAGCAGCTTGAATTGGCGGGCCAGTGGCAGGTTTTCGTCCTTGGCCACTTTCAACGCATACATCGCGACAACGATGCCATTCTTGTCGTCTTCGGTGCCGCGGCCATACATGCGGTCGCCAACCAGGGTGACCTTGAACGGGTCCAGGCGGGTGCCGTCGGCCAGCTTCCAGTTGTCCGGATTGACCGGCACCACATCGGCGTGGGCATGGATGCCGATCACTTCCTTGCCGCTGCCGAGCGAAATTTCGTAAACCCGGTTATCGATGTTGCGGAACGCCAGGCCGAAACTGTCGGCCAGTGCTTTGATCTTGTCGGCGATTTTCAGGAACGCCGGGTTTTCGTACTGCGGCGTACCCTCGACGTTGTAGGTTGGAATAGCCACCAGTTCGCGCAGGGTTTCAGTGGCAGCCTTGCCGTATTTGATGCGGGTATACAGGCCAAGCAGGCGGTTGATCTCGTCCTGTTGCCCGGCGGCCAGCGGTTTGCCGTTCAGGTAGGCCTGCAGTGTCGCCTCAAGGTTATCGGCCTTGGCCAGGTCACTGCCTTTGAGCTTGCCGAGGAACTGCTTGAAGTCACGCGGGTCGCTGCCGTCGAAGGTTTTGACGATTGCCGCGGCCTGTTGCTGAGTGAGGTTGGCCTGGGCCGGTTGGGTGAACAGGCCGATGCTGGCCAGCAACAGGGTGGTGGCGGTGAGTTTTTTCAGGTGCATGGTTGCGCGCATTCCTTCGCCATGGATTGTTATGGGGTACCCGTTGGAGCAACGGGAGGACGCCCACGCTAACATCAATGGCCAGTGGCACGGGAGTGCCAGAAACGCGACATGTCGCACAAATGAAAAAGCCCCGGGCACAGGCCCAGGGCTTTTTGATATGGCGCACTCGGCGGGATTCGAACCCACGACCCCTGCCTTCGGAGGGCAGTACTCTATCCAGCTGAGCTACGAGTGCAACGCGCACGCATGATACCCATCTGCGCCGGTCGCGTCCATCGCCTTGATCTGTAGCCTTTTTTCCCGGTTGCCTGTGCCGGCCGGTTCGCGGCTGAAGCCGCTTCCACCCAGTGGGAGCGGGCGTGCCCGCGAAAGGGCCGGTTGCCAGTACGCAAATGATGACTTTTCCGCCAGGCTGTTCAACCATTCGTTCTTTTTTTCGAACAGCCTATTGTCCAACACCCCAGCAGCCGCTTAGCATTCGTTTGAGATTTCAAACGCTCGATGCCCTGCCTTGGGCGCTTTTCAACAATCAACAATTCGGGAAGCCGACATGCAGCTCAAAGACGCTCAGTTGTTCCGCCAGCAAGCCTACATCAACGGTGAGTGGCTGGATGCGGACAATGGCCAGACCATCAAGGTGACCAACCCGGCCACCGGTGAAGTCATCGGTACCGTGCCTAAGATGGGCACCGCGGAAACCCGCCGCGCCATCGAAGCTGCCGACAAGGCCCTGCCGGCCTGGCGTGCCCTGACCGCCAAAGAGCGCTCGACCAAGCTGCGTCGCTGGTTCGAACTGATGATCGAGAACCAGGACGACCTGGCTCGCCTGATGACCACCGAACAAGGCAAGCCGCTGGCCGAAGCCAAGGGCGAAATCGCCTACGCCGCCTCGTTCATCGAGTGGTTCGCCGAAGAAGCCAAGCGTGTTTATGGCGACACCATTCCGGGCCACCAGCCAGACAAGCGCCTGATCGTCATCAAGCAGCCAATCGGCGTAACCGCGGCCATCACCCCGTGGAACTTCCCGGCTGCCATGATCACCCGTAAAGCCGGCCCGGCCCTGGCCGCTGGCTGCACCATGGTGCTCAAGCCTGCTTCGCAAACCCCGTACTCCGCCCTTGCCCTGGTCGAACTGGCCCACCGTGCCGGTATCCCGGCTGGCGTGCTGAGCGTGGTTACCGGCAGCGCTGGTGAAGTGGGCGGCGAACTGACCGGCAACTCCCTGGTACGCAAGCTGTCCTTCACCGGCTCGACCGAAATCGGTCGCCAGCTGATGGAAGAATGCGCCAAGGACATCAAGAAGGTTTCCCTGGAGCTGGGTGGCAACGCCCCGTTCATCGTGTTCGACGACGCCGACCTGGACAAGGCGGTCGAGGGCGCGATCATCTCCAAGTACCGTAACAACGGCCAGACCTGTGTCTGCGCCAACCGTATCTACGTGCAGGACGGCGTCTACGACGCGTTCGCCGAGAAGCTGGCGGCTGCGGTGGCCAAGCTGAAGATCGGTAACGGCCTGGAAGATGGCACCACCACTGGCCCGCTGATCGACGGCAAGGCTGTCGCCAAGGTTCAGGAGCACATCGAAGACGCCGTTTCCAAAGGCGCCAAGGTACTGTCCGGCGGCAAGCTGATCGAAGGCAACTTCTTCGAGCCGACCATCCTGGTTGATGTACCGAAAACTGCTGCTGTCGCCAAGGAAGAGACCTTCGGCCCACTGGCGCCGCTGTTCCGCTTCCAGGACGAAGCCGAAGTCATCGCCATGTCCAACGACACCGAATTCGGCCTGGCTTCGTACTTCTACGCCCGCGACATGAGCCGTGTGTTCCGTGTTGCCGAAGCCCTGGAGTACGGCATGGTGGGTATCAACACCGGCCTGATTTCCAACGAAGTGGCGCCATTCGGTGGCATCAAGGCTTCTGGCCTGGGCCGCGAAGGTTCCAAGTACGGTATCGAGGACTACCTCGAAATCAAATACCTGTGCATCAGCGTTTGATCGCACGGTAACGGCTTTACCTCTGCCAGCGGGGCGCGAGAGCGACGTCTCGCTGGCCTTTTTTACATTGCAGTACCTGGTGGCCAGGGCGCTTGTGGCAGTCGATCAACGAATACTGTTCGCGAGCACTCCCAGCCACCCCCGAATAAAAGCGCCATTACTGTCGGCGCAATGAGGGCATTATGAGCAAGACCAACGAATCCTTGATGCAACGTCGTGTAGCTGCCGTCCCGCGTGGCGTTGGCCAGATTCACCCGATCTTCGTCGACAGCGCGAAGAACTCGACCGTGATCGACGTTGAAGGCCGCGAACTGATCGACTTCGCCGGCGGCATCGCAGTGCTGAACACCGGCCACCTGCACCCGAAAGTGGTTGCAGCCGTGCAAGAGCAGCTGACCAAGGTCAGCCACACCTGCTTCCAGGTGCTGGCCTACGAGCCTTACGTCGAGCTGTGCGAAAAGATCAACAAGCTGGTCCCAGGCGACTTCGACAAGAAGACCCTGCTGGTCACCACCGGCTCCGAAGCCGTTGAAAACGCCGTGAAGATCGCCCGTGCCGCCACTGGCCGTGCCGGTGTTATCGCCTTCACCGGCGGCTACCACGGCCGCACCATGATGACCCTGGGCCTGACCGGCAAGGTCGTGCCGTACTCCGCAGGCATGGGCCTGATGCCAGGCGGCATCTTCCGCGCCCTGTTCCCGAGCGAGCTGCACGGTGTCAGCGTTGACGACGCCATCGCCTCGGTCGAGCGCATCTTCAAGAACGACGCAGAGCCACGCGACATCGCTGCAATCATCCTGGAGCCTGTACAAGGCGAAGGCGGCTTCCTGCCAGCGCCTAAAGAGCTGATGAAGCGCCTGCGCGCCCTGTGCGACCAGCACGGCATCCTGCTGATCGCCGACGAAGTTCAGACCGGCGCTGGCCGCACCGGCACCTTCTTCGCCATGGAGCAGATGGGCGTTGCGCCTGACCTGACCACCTTTGCCAAGTCCATCGCCGGCGGCTTCCCGCTGGCCGGTGTATGTGGCAAGGCCGAGTACATGGACGCTATCGCTCCGGGTGGCCTGGGCGGCACCTACGCCGGCTCGCCGATCGCTTGCGCCGCAGCCCTGGCCGTGATCGAAGTGTTCGAAGAAGAGAAACTGCTGGACCGCAGCAAGGCAGTGGGTGAGCGCCTGACCACCGGCCTGCGTGAAATCCAGAAGAAGCACCCGATCATTGGCGACGTTCGTGGTCTGGGCTCGATGATTGCCGTCGAAGTCTTCCAGAAAGGCACCCACACTCCTGACGCCGCTGCTGTTGGCCAGGTTGTGGCCAAAGCCCGCGAAAAAGGCCTGATCCTGCTGTCTTGCGGCACCTACGGCAACGTTCTGCGGATTCTGGTTCCGCTGACCGCCGAAGACGCGCTGCTGGACAAAGGCCTGGCCATCATCGAAGAGTGCTTCGCTGAACTTGCCTGATGTGATGCGCTTCAGAAAAAACCCGCCTCGGCGGGTTTTTTTATGCCCGGTGATGCGTCGGAGGCTATGGTTGTTGGATGATGCGCCCAGCACGTTGTAAAAGGCTGAGGCAAGGATTTACAGGAGTAGTTGGCGATGAACGCTGCAGAGCCCACCCCACCGAGCGTACTGATCGTCGAAGGCGACCCATGGGTACGCGACATGCTCAGCGAGATGCTGCTGAGCGTTCGCTGCGATGCCCGCCTTCAGGTCTGCGCCGACGGCTCGCAAGCGCTCAGCGCCCTGGCCGCCAAGCCGGACCTGATCATTGCAGCACGTGAGCTGGCTGGCATCGACGGCCTCGACCTGCTGCGCAAAGTACGCGCCAAAGGGTCGGGGTTGCCGTTCATCCTCATGAGCAACCGCAGCGACAGTGCGAGTGTGCGTGAAGCCCTGCCGCTGCACCCCACGGCGTACCTGAGCAAGCCCCTGAACCTGGGTAACCTGCGCAAGCGCCTGGAACAGTTGCTGCTGGGCGTGGGCGAAGAAATCGCCTGCCCGGTGCCGCCCTTGCAGCCCGGTGCCAGCCTGCGCGCTTACCTCGAACAGCGCCGGGCTACTGCCGATGGCGGGCCGCTGCTGGCCGATTTGCAGGTGGCGATCAAGCGAGCCCTGAACCCTGAGGGCCTGAACCTGAAAGTGCTGGAAGAAGAAGTCTGCCGTGACCCGCAAGTGACCGCGGTGCTGATAGCGGCTGCCAACAGCGCAGCGCTGCACCGTGAAGCACCGGTGCAAACCCTGCTGCAAGCCCTGAACAAGCTGGGCAGCACGCAAAGCATGAACCTGATTCTGGGCATGACCCTCAAGCGCAGTGCCCGCCTCAGCGACCCCTTGCTGGCGCAGCATGCGGCGCAGTACTGGGATTTGTCCCTGCACACCGCCGAATATGGCCGTACGCTGGCGCGCCTGCTGGCGCTGGACGAAGGGCTTTGCTATTGCGCAGGGTTGCTGCATTGCCTGGGCGACCTGGCGGTGCTGCGCTGCCTGCAGGAATGGCGCCTGGCGGGCGGCGAGCTGGACGAAGACAAGGTCCAGTTGTCGCTCAACGAGTTCGGTGCCGCATTCGGCTCGGCGCTGCGCACCCGCTGGCGCTTGCCGTTGGCTTTACGCGAGCTGATCGCGGCGATCTATCAACTCGGTGGCGGGGTGTACTCGCGCGATATTCTGGCCATGAACCTGGCCGGGCAGTTGGCGCGGCTACCGGCTGGGCAGGGGCTGGCGAAGATTGCCAGTGGCAAGACGGCGCGTTTGCTGAAGATGGGCTTGCCGGAGCTGACCCGGTTGCGCAAGGTGGAGAACCCCGAAACCAGTTCGCAGCCCGCGGCTGAAGGCCCGATACAAGCCGACGATGCTCCTTGAACCGGGCAGGCGTAAGGGGGTTCAACCGCGCACGATCTGGTTCTTGCCCTGCCGCTTGGCCTGGTACATCGCCGCATCGGCGCGGGCATACAGGCTGTCCAGCGCCACATCTTCAGCGGTCAACCCGGTAAGCCCCTGGCTCACCGTTACCCCGTAAGTGTGCGCCCCATGGCTGAAGCTCAAACGCTGAATCTGCCGCTGTAGCCGCTCGGCTATCTGCCCGGCCAGCTCGGCACTGCACCCTGGGAAGACTGCCGCGAACTCTTCGCCGCCAATACGCCCGAACAGGTCGCCACGGCGCAACACGGCCTTGCCGCTGTCGGCGATGTGCTGCAGCACCTGGTCGCCTTCCTGGTGGCCATAGCTGTCGTTTATCTGTTTGAAGTCGTCGATGTCCAGTAACAGGAAGGCCAACGGCGTGCCGTTTTCCCGGGCGCTGTCAAACGCCGCTTGGGCGCATTCGAAGAAGTGCCGGCGGTTGCTGCTTTGGGTCAGCACGTCAATGGTGGCCAGGCGCTGCAACTCGCCTTCCAGCTGCTTTTTCTCGGTGATGTCTTCGGCAATGCCGACGATGATCACGCGGTCGCCGTCATGCTGCTGGTTGATGTAGCACTTGTCGCTCAACCAGCGCACTTGCCCGTCGGCATTGATGATACGGTACTCGCGGTCCTCGACCGCGCCTTTGAGCAGCACCTGGGCCAGGCTGCGCTCGGCGTATTCCAGGTCGTCGGGGTAGATGCTGTCGCGCCACTCGTTGAAGTCGGCCAGTACCAGGCTGGCCGGGCGGCCGAAGATGCGCTCGTAGGCGGGGCTTACGTACAGCACTTCGCGTGTTTCCCAATCGAAGGCCCAGAGCACCGCGTTGACACTCTCGAGCAACGAGCTGAACAGCTGTTCGCGTTCGCTCAGGCGGGCGACTTCACCTTGCGCATGAAGGAGCGCCAGTAAAGTGCGGGCGGCTCCCGGTGGTACCGGGCCTGGCGATGTCATTGGAATATTCTTGGCCATGTGCACGTAGCGAGTCTCGACGTGAAAGCGTGCGGCCAGCATCCTGCCCGCCACGCGGGCGATGTGCGGGGTTTGAGTGGGGGCGAGGTGGGGAAGTTCCAGCTGGCACGCCCCATGCTGGGGCGTGCCGATCAACGGCGATCAGGCGCCGGTCGGGCGCAGGGAATAGGTTTTCAGCTGTGCCGCGAAGTCGCGCAGGGCTTGAATACCACTGGTTTCGGCTTCGTGTATCCAGTCCTTGATGGCGGCCAGCATGTCATGGCCGTTGGCGCTGGTGCGGGCCCAGATCTGCTGCAAGGCCAGGCGCTTTTCGTAGATGGTTTTCAAGGCCTGGCTGTGCGCAAGCATCGATTCGATGCGCACATGGTGGCGGTCTTCGAGCAGGCTGGTTTCACGGGATAGCAGGCGCTTGGCACGGCGGAAGTGGTGGCGCACCGAGGCGTCGACACGCGCCAGTTCCAGCTTGACCAGTGGGGCGATCACCAATTTGCGGTACTGGGCCATGATCTGGAAGCGGTTGTTGAGGATCGCCATGGCGGTGTCCATGTCCAGGCTACCTTTGCCTTCCACCCGATGGGCAATCGGCGCCACACGCTGCACCTTGGCCAGGCGCAGCAGGCAGAACAGGCGGATCCACGCCCAGCCCATGTCGAACTCCCAGCGCTTGACCGACAGCTTGGCCGAATTGGGGTAGGTGTGGTGATTGTTGTGCAGCTCTTCACCGCCGATCACGATGCCCCACGGCACCAGGTTGGTGGCCGCGTCACGGCATTCGAAGTTGCGGTAGCCGAACGCGTGGCCCAGGCCGTTGACGACACCGGCAGCCCAGAACGGGATCCACATCATCTGGACCGCCCAGATGGTGATACCGAGGGTGCCGAACAGCAGCAGGTCGATCACGGCCATCAACGCGATGCCGCCCAGTTTGTAGCGCGAGTAAAGGTTGCGCTCGATCCAGTCATCAGGGCAGTTCTTGCCGTAGATGCGCAGGGTGTCTGGGTTGCGGGCCTCTTCGCGATACAGCTCGGCGCCTTTGCGCAACACCGTGCTCAGGCCTTTGTGCACGGGGCTGTGCGGGTCGTCGGGTGTTTCGCACTTGGCGTGGTGCTTACGGTGGACCGCCGTCCACTCGCGGGTGTTCTGCGCCGTGGTCAGCCACAGCCAGAAGCGGAAGAAATGCTTGAGCGCGCCGTTGAGCTCAAGGGCCCGGTGCGCAGAGTAGCGATGCAGGTAGACCGTGACGCTGACAATGGTCACGTGGGTCATCAACAGGGTGATGCCGACCAGTTGCCAGGCCGACAAGTCGAGCAGGCCGTTGTACCACATAGATGTAAATGCCCTCGAAATGCGGGGGGGAAGGGTCGATTATCCCTTGGTGGGGAAATAAAACCAGTCAACTGTTCAGACAGGAGGTCACGACATGTTTCAGCCTTTATAATGCCCCTTTCTTTTCAATGGGCTATCCCACCCGACATGTCTGTTTCCGTTCGCGACGCCTTGCGCATGGCCGCGCTCTATGTGGTGCTCTCGATCCTCTGGCTGGTGCTGGCCGAGGTGATGCTTCAGAGCATGACCGACGACCCCCTGGCATTGACCGTGGGGCGGCAGATCAACGTGGTGGTGTGGGTGCTGTGCAGTGCCTTGCTGATTTACCTGTCCCGGGTGCGGCTGCTGCATTTCATCGGCCATGGCGCGCGGTTGCGCTGCGAAGACCGGGAACGCCTGCGCATGGCCGCCGCGGTGTTCGACAGTACCCTGGAAGGGGTGCTGGTAACCGACCGCCAGGGCCTGATCGTGCACGTCAACCGTGCCTTCATGCGCATTACCGGTTACCAGCAGCACGAGGTGATCGGCCAGCGCCCGAGCAAGTTCAAGTCGGGCCGCCATGGCCAGGCCTTCTACCAGCAGGTCTACGCCACCCTGGCTGAAAAGGGCGAGTGGAGCGGCGAAATCTGGAACCGGCGCAAAAGCGGCGAAATCTACCCGCAGTGGCAGACCATCTGCGCTATTCACGATGACGAGGGTGAGCTGAGCCATTACGTGGCCGTGTTCAGTGACATCAGCGCGATCAAGCATTCGGAGCAGGAACTGGCCTACCTGGCCCACCACGACCCGCTGACCGGCCTGCCCAACCGCTTGCTGTTCAACGACCGCGTCGAGCAGGCCCTGGCCGCGGCGCAGGCCAACAAGCGTGGGTGCGCCCTGCTGCTGCTGGACCTGGACCACTTCCAGAGCATCAACGATGGCCTTGGCCACACCATCGGTGACCAGTTGCTGAGGCTGGTGGGGGAGCGCCTGGGCAAGATACTGGGCAATGGTGTGACCTTGGCCCGGCTGGGCGGTGACGAGTTCGGCGTGCTGGCCGAAGGCTGCCAGCAAGTCGGCCAGGCAGGCAAACTGGCGCAGGGCATCATCGAGCGCATGCGCGAGCCGTTCCTGTTCGATGGCCATCGGTTGTTCATCAGTGTCAGTGCCGGTATCAGCCTGTTCCCCAGCGATGCCTTGTGTGCCGAACAGTTGCTGCGCAACGCCGATTCGGCTTTGTACAAGGCCAAGGGCAATGGGCGAGCCTGCTATGCGCTGTACACCGAAGAACTGACGGCCCACGCCCAGCACCGGGTTGAAACAGCGGGCGAGTTGCGCCGCGCACTGGAGCATGACGAACTGCGGGTGTTTTTCCAGCCGGTACACGACCTGGCGACCGGCAGCCTGGTCGGGGTCGAAGCGTTGGTGCGCTGGCAGCATCCGCAGCGCGGCCTGGTGCCGCCAGGCGAGTTCATCCCGATCGCCGAGCGTACCGGCCTGATTGCCGAAATCGATGCCTGGGTGCTGCGCCAGGCCTGCCGGCAAATGGTGCAGTGGCAGGCGCAAGGCCGGCAATTGGCGTTCGTGGCGGTGAACATCTCCAGCCGGCTGTTTGGCCAACATGAGTTGTACCGGCAAGTGGCCGACGTCCTGCACGACACCGGCCTGGCCCCCGCCTTGCTGGAGCTGGAAGTGACCGAAAGCGCTGTGATGGAAGACCCGGAGGTGGCGCTGGAGCAACTTCACCGCTTACGTGAGCTTGGCGTGACCCTGGCCATTGATGACTTCGGCACCGGCTACTCTTCGCTGCTGCGGCTCAAGCGTTTGCCCGTTCAGAAGCTGAAAATCGACCAGGGCTTCGTTGCCGGGTTGCCGCTGGATGAGGATGACATCGCGATCGTGCGGGTGATCATCGCCCTGGCCCGCAGCATGGGCATGCAGGTCCATGCCGAGGGTATCGAGCAGGCAGAGCAGGCCGCCTTCCTGCTGCAGCAGCAGTGCCAGCTGGGGCAGGGCTACTGGTTCGGGCGGCCGGTGCCGGCTGCGGATTTGCACTGGGATTGAGTGCCTCTTCGCGGGTTTGCCCGCGAAGAACTCAACGCTTGTTCAAGCCTTTTGCCAATCGGTCGCCACCCAGCTGGATCAACGCCACCAGCGCCACCAGCATGGCGATCACGGTCAGCATGATCTGGCTGTCGAAGCGCTGGTAGCCATACCGGTAGGCGATGTCGCCCAGCCCTCCGGCACCGATCGCCCCGGCCATGGCCGAGGAGTTGATCAGGGTCACCAAGGTGATGGTGAAACCGCCGACAATACCCGGCAACGCTTCGGGCAACAACACATGCCAGACAATGTGCCAGCGCCGGCAACCCATGGCCTGCGCGGCTTCCACCAAGCCATGGTCGACTTCGCGCAGGCTGACCTCGGCGATCCGGGCAAAGAACGGCGTGGCGGCGATGGTCAGCGGGACAACCGCCGCCCACACACCATAGGTCGTACCCACCACCAGCCGGGTGAACGGGATCAGCGCGACCATCAGGATCAGGAACGGGATCGAGCGGAACAGGTTGACGAAGGCGCCCAGTACCCGGTTCAGCAAGGCTGCCTCGAATATGCCACCCCTGCCGCTGGTGACCAGCAGCAGTGCCAGGGGTACCCCCAGCAGCAAGGCGATAAGCGACGACACGCCAACCATCAGCAGGGTATCGAGCAAGCCTTCCAGCAGACGATCAAACCACATGGCCCAGCACCTCCACGTTGTCCGCCCAACGGCGGGCGCGTTGCAGCAATTGTTGGGTATCGTGCGGTGCGTGCTGCACCGACAGGATCAACTGGCCCAGGGCGTGCTCGCCAATGGTCGCCACGCCGCCCTGCAGCAAGCGCACGCGACCGCCCAGGTCGTGGAACAGGGCAGACAGTTCAGGCTCGCCAAGTACACTCAGTTGCAATACCACGGCGCAGTCACGGCTTGAGGGGTGGGCCTGCAGGCTGGCTTGCAGCGCCGCAGGCAGCCGCGCTTGCAGCGGCGCAAGCAGGGTTCGGGTGACCTCGTGGTGAGGGGCGCCGAAGACACGCCAGACTTCGCCCTGCTCAACCACCTCGCCGCGGTCCAGCACCACCACCCGGTGGCAGATATCACGGATGACCGCCATCTCGTGGGTAATCAGCACGATGGTCAGGCCCAGGCGCCGGTTGATATCGCGCAGCAGTTCCAGGATCGAGGCCGTGGTCTCCGGGTCCAGCGCGGAGGTGGCTTCGTCGCACAGCAGGATCTCGGGGTCATGCACCAGTGCCCGGGCAATGCCCACGCGCTGTTTCTGCCCGCCTGACAATTGCGCGGGGTACACGTGGTGTTTCTCCTGCAGGCCGACCAGTGCCAGCAGCTCCCGGACCTTGCGTTGTCGCTCGCCCTTGGCCACGCCCGCCACCTTCAAGGGCAGCTCGACGTTCTGCCACACTGTCTTCGCCGACAGCAGGTTGAAATGCTGGAAGATCATGCCGATACGCCGGCGCAGCGCCACCAGCTGGTCGTCATCGAACGCCGCGATGTCCACCTGGTCGATCAGTACCCGGCCGTGGCTGGGGCGTTCCAGGCGGTTGATGGTGCGTAGCAACGAAGATTTGCCGGCGCCGCTGCGGCCGATGATGCCGAACACTTCGCCCTGGCGAATGTTCAGGTCAATGCCGTGCAAAGCGGGTTGCGCCTGCCCAGGGTAGGTCTTGCCCAGGCCGATGAAGCGTACATGGGCTTGATTGATTTCCGGGTGCAGGGCGTGCTCCCTGGCCGTTGACGCTCGCGGTTGGGGGGTGGGCGCCTTGAATGCGCTGGCCTGGCTCATGTCAGCCTTCCCAACCGGCCTGGTACAGCTTGCCGTGAGCCTTGTCCAACGCTGCGCGTACGACAGGCGAATGTTGGTAGATGTCGACGAACTGTGCCAGGCGTGGGTCGTTTTTGCTCTGCGGGCGAATCACGAATTGAATCACGTACTCCTTGTTTTCCAGACCGTCGAACAGCAGCGCTGAACTGGCATCGAAGCTGTTGGCCAGGCGAATGTATGCCGGGTACCCCTGCACCAGGTCGGCGTCGTCATAGGCACGCACCAGCTGCACGGCTTCGACTTGCAGGATCTTCAGCTTTTTCGGGTTGGCGACAATGTCGTCCTCGGTGGCTTTGTAGCCAACCCCTGGCTTGAGCGTGATCAACCCGGCCTTGGCCAGCAGTTGCAGGCCGCGGCCGCTGTTGATCGGGTCGTTGGCGATGGCCACGCTCGCCCCTTCAGGCAGGTCGGCGAAGCTTTTGTACTTTTTCGCGTACAGGCCCACGTTGTTGATGATGCCCGGTGCATAGGGCACCAGGTCGAAGCCCGCAGCCGCCTTGGCATTCTCCAGGAACGGGATGTGCTGGAAGTAGTTCACGTCGATGTCGCCGCTGTTGAGGCTGACATTGGGCGCGATCCAGTCGCTGAACTCGATCAGCTTCACCTCCAGGCCTTGCTTGTGGGCTTCTTCCACGGCGGCTTCCAGCGGGATCGCAAAGGCCGAGGTAGTGCCGATCTTCAGGGGTTCGGCGGCCTGGGCAGTGGCGCACAGGCCGAGGGACAGGGCGATGGCCACGACGGGCCGGAACAGTTTTTCAAGCATGGTGCAGGGCTCCAGTCGGTGCAGGGGTAGGGGTGCGGGTAAAGCGGTAAGCCGAACCAGGGTGGTCGGCGGGCAAGTGCGGGTGGTCGGCCTGGAACAGTTTCTGGCGCAGGGTGCCCTCGGCGTACGCGGTCTTGTAGCGGCCGCGTTGTTGCAGTTGAGGAACGACCAGGTCGATGAAGTCCTCAAAGCTCTCCGGGGTGACGGTGCGGGTCAGGTTGAAGCCGTCCAGGCCGGTCTCGTCGAGCCAGGCGATCAACTGGTCGGCGACCTGCTCGGGGTCGCCGACCACCTTCACGTAGCGCCCGCCCAGCGCGTGCTGTTGCAACAGGCGCCGGCGGGTCCAGGCGTTGCCCTGCAACTGGCGGGTGGCTGACTGAATGGCGTTGCCCTGGCTGAAGGGGATCGGCTCGTCCAGTGCATAGGCCGCGAAGTCAATGCCGGTCGAGGCCGCAAAATGTGCGACGCCGGCCTCGGCGCTGGCGTGCTGCAGATACTCGGCATGCTTGGCCTGGGCCTGTTGCTCGGTCGCCGCGACGATTACCGTGATGCCCATGAAGACCTTGACCGCCTGCGGGGCGCGCCCGGCAGCCGAGGCAGCCGCGCGTACCTGCTCGACCTGGGCGCGGGCCGCGGTCTTGTCCTGAGCGCTGATGAAGACACATTCGGCATGTTGCCCGGCGAAGCCCAGGCCGCGTTGCGAACTGCCTGCCTGGAACAGTACCGGGGTGCGCTGCGGCGAGGGCTCGCACAGGTGGTAACCGTCGACCTTGTAGAACTCGCCATGGTGCTGCACCTTGCGCACCTTGTCGGGGCGGGCATAGATGCGCTGCTCGCGGTCAGCGACCACCGCGTCGTCAGCCCAGCTGCCCTCCAGCAGCTTGTACAGCACCTGCAGGTATTCGTCGGCCTGGTCGTAGCGGCGGTCATGTTCGGGTTGCTGTGCCAGGCCCATGGCGCGGGCGGCACTGTCGAGGTAACCGGTGACGATGTTCCATCCAACCCGGCCCTGGCTCAGGTGGTCCAGGGTGGATAGGCGTCGGGCGAACAGGTACGGCGCCTCGTAGGTCAGGTTGGCGGTAAGGCCAAAACCCAGGTGGCGAGTGACGGCGGCCATGGCCGAAACCAGCAGCAAGGGGTCATTGACCGGCAACTGGATGGCCTCCTTGAGGGTGACGTCCAGCGATTGCCCATAGATATCGTAGGTACCGACGATATCGGCGATGAACAGCCCATCGAACAGGCCGCGCTCCAGCAGGCGTGCGAGCTGGGTCCAGTACTCCAGGCTGGTGTACTGGGTCGAAGTGTCCCGTGGGTGGGTCCACAGGCCGTGGTTGATGTGCCCGACACAGTTCATGTTGAAGGCATTGAGCAGGATTTGCTTGGCCATCAGAGCGTCCCCCGGCGTGGCGGATTGACGTCGTTGAGGTAGTAATTGCCGATGGCGTGGTATTTCCAGCGGACCGGGTCGTGCAAGGTGTGCACGCGGGCGTTGCGCCAATGGCGGTCGAGGTTGTGCTCGGCCAGCGTCGCTTGGCTCCCACTCAGTTCAAACAGGGCAGTGCCGGCGGCAAGCGCGATTTCCGTGCTGATGGCACGCGCTTCGGCCACGGCGATGGACGCCGCGGCGACGGTGTTGGCGGTGCTGTCGTTGCGGGCGCGGTCGAGGTATTCGCCAGCGCGTTCCAGCAGGGCTTCGGCCGCGTGCAGGCGGATCGCCAGGTGGCCGAAGCTTTTCAGCGTCAGTGGGTCATCGCTTGCCTTGTCCAGGCCTGCGTCGACCCATGGTCGGCTGCGGGTGCGCACGAAGTGCAGGGCATCCTCGTAGGCGGCGCGGGCGATGCCGGTGTCGATGGCGGCGTGAAGAAGCTGCGCCAGCGGGCCGACCGGGGTGGGGCGCTCGAAGGCACTCTGGAAAGGCACCACGTCCGCTGCGCTGACGTAAACGTTGTCCAGCAGAACCGAGCCACTGCCGGTGGTGCGCTGACCAAAGCCGCTCCAGTCGTCGATCACCTGCACGCCCTGGCTATCGGCCGGCACGAACACCAGGTGCTGCACGCCCTGTTCATCGACCACCGACGTAGGAATACGCTGGGCGTAGATGGCGCCAGTCGCGTAGAACTTGCGGCCATTGATGCGAAAGCCGTCACCGTCACGGCTCAGGCGGGTGGTGCGTTCGTTGGCGGTCTTGGTACCCAGTTCGGCCAGGGCATTGCCGAAACGGCGGCCGGCCAGTACTTCGCCATACAGCCGCTTCTGTTGTTCGGGGCTGCCGTTTACCCGCAGTACTTCCAGGCTGTAGAAATGATTCTGTGGGATCTGCCCCAGCGAGCCGTCGGCCTGGGCGATGCGGGCGATGACCTTGGCCAGGGTGACGTTGGACACGCCAGCGCCGCCGAAGGCCTTCGGCACACTGATGGCCCACAGGCCGGAGCGGGTGAACAGGTCCAGTTCGCTGTGCGGCAGCCGGCGTTCGCGGTCGCGCAGGGCGCTGTCGCGGCGCAGTTGTTGGGCGATTTCGTCGGCGACATGCAGGGCTTGGGTGTCGCTGGTGATGATTCTGATGGTCATGGGTTTCTCCGGGCCTTGGGAGCGCTATGCGGCCCATCGCGACACAAGGCCGCTCCTGCAGGGATACGCGGTTCCATGCCGGTCCGCGCCACGGGTAGGAGCGGCCTTGTGTCGCGATGGGCTGCAAAGCAGCCCCCAAGGCCATTGAATTCAGATCCAGGAATGCCGCGCGGGCAAGGTCCCGTTAAGGTGGTAAGCCCCAACCGCGTGGTACTTCCAGCGCACCGGGTCATGCAGCGTGTGCACCCGGGCGTTGCGCCAGTGGCGGTCGAGGTTGAATTCGGCAAGGGTGGCGCGGCTGCCAGCCAGCTCGAACAGCTTTTCGCTGGCCTGCAGGGCAATTTCAGTGGTCAGCACCTTGGCTTCGGCCACCGCAATGGACGCGCGCGCAGCGCTCGCGGCATCCACGGGCGCGGCGCTGACCTCGTCAAGCACCTGCGCGGCCTTGCGCAGCAACGCTTGCGCCGCATGCAGTTCAAGCTTCAGGCGCCCGACGTCAGCGATCACGTAAGGATCGTCGCTGGCGCGCTCGACATTGGCGTCGACCCAAGGCCGCGACTTCTCGCGAACGAACTTGATCGCATCTTCGATGGCCGCTTCAGCGATACCTGCATCGATTGCTGCCTGGATCAACTGCGACACCGCGCCCTGGGTATTGGGTATATCGCGCTGGCGCCAGTTATCGATCACCAGCGCCGCCTCCACCGGCACCTGGTCCAGCAGTACCGTGCCGCTGGCGGTGGTGCGCTGGCCAAACCCGGACCAGTCATCGACGATGCGCAACCCCGAGCTGCCTCTACGTACGAACGCCAGGCGCTGACGGCCGTCGTCGTCCAGGGCTTTGACCGCCACCCAATGGGCGAACAGGGCGCCGGTGGAATAGAACTTCTCGCCACTGATGCGATAACCGTCGCCGTTGCGGGTGATACGCGCGGTGAGCGTGAGGGTGTCCTTGGTGCCGCGTTCGGGCCCAGCATTGCCGATGCGCCAGCCTTCGAGCACGCTGCGGAAAACAAACGCCTGTTGCGCTTCGCTTGCCGTCAGGCGCAGCAATTGCAGGATGCCGAACTGGTTCTGCGGGATCTGCCCCAGGGCCGGGTCGGCGGCGCTGATCAGGCGGAACACTTCGGCGATGGTGGCGAACGAAACATCGGGGCCACCGTGGGCCTTGGGTACGCTGATGCTACCCAGCCCGCTGCGGGTGAACAGCTCGACCTCGGCCCATGGCAGCTTGCGTTGCTGGTCGCGGCGGGCGGCATGCTTGCGGGCGACCTCGGCCAGTTCGCGTGCCACTTGCAAGGCTTCGGCGTCGTTGCGCAACACCTTGGCTGGCAGCAACGGGGGAGCGCTGTCGAGATCGCTGTGTAATAGGCTGTTGGGTTGGCTGGACATCAGTACCGCTCCTTGGCTGTACTCAATGCCCTGGCGTTACGCACTGGGGAAATTGTGATGCTGACCATTCCTGACCTCGCGAAAAGTAAAGCCGCTACAGCTGGTCGCGGCGAACGTGTGCTGGTCCGGTGGTCCGGTTGATATACCCTAATGCTTTATAAAAATTTAATGAACTAACTCTTTGGAATATATATAGAAGGAGAGATTTCCGCGGCTACGCCGACCTCTTCGCGGATGAACCCGCGAAGGGCCCAGAGCAGGCCTACTCGGAAGCAGCAGTCCCAAGGAACTTGCGCAAGAACTGCCGGGTACGCTCTTCCTTCGGCGCAGCAAACAGCGCTTTGGCCTCGCCTTGCTCCACGATCACGCCTTTGTCGAAGAAGATCACCCGGTTAGCCACGTCACGGGCAAAGCTCATTTCGTGGGTGACGATGACCATGGTGCGCCTTTCTTCCGCCAGGCCGCGAATGGTCGCCAGCACTTCACCCACCAGTTCCGGGTCCAGCGCCGAGGTCGGCTCGTCGAACAGAATCACCTCGGGCTCCATGGCCAAGGCGCGGGCGATGGCCACCCGCTGCTGCTGGCCACCGGACAGGCGACGCGGGTAGGCATCTTCCTTGCCCGCCAGGCCAACCTTGGCCAGCAAGCGGCGGCCCAGTTCGACAGCCTGTTCGCGCGGGGTCTTCTTGACGATCACCGGCCCCTCGATCACGTTTTCCAAGGCTGTGCGGTGCGGGAACAGGTTGAAGTTCTGGAACACGAACCCGGCCTGCTGGCGCAACCGGCGGATCGCACTTTGCTGCCCCCCCAGTGGGTGGTTGGCATCGATGCTGATGGCGCCGATCTTTATCTGCCCGGCGTCGGGCGTTTCCAGCAGGTTCAGGCAGCGCAGGAAGGTGGTCTTGCCCGAGCCGCTGGGGCCGATGATGGCCACCACCTCGCCGGGCTGTACGGTCAGGTCAATGCCGTTGAGCACGGTCTGGCCCTTGAACCGCTTGGTCAGGCCTTTGACTTCAATCATGCTCAATGCTCCTGGTCATGCTGGTTGACCCGCGCTTCCATACGGTTCTGGAAGTGCGCGAGGATGCTGCACAGCACCCAGTAGATAACCGCCACCGCCACGTACATGGTGAACACTTCGAAGGTGCGTGCAGTAATCAGCTGGGCCTGGCGGAACAGCTCGGGTACCTGGATGGTGGCTGCCAGGGCGGTGTCCTTGACCAGCGAAATGAAGCTGTTGCCCAGCGGTGGCAGGGCGGTGCGCAGGGCCTGGGGCAGGATCGCCCGGCGCATGGCCTGCACCCGGGTCATGCCGATGCTGGCCGCGGCTTCCCATTGGCCACGGTCAATCGATGAAATCGCCGCGCGCAGGATTTCGCAGATGTAAGCCGCCATGTTCAGCGACAGGCCAATCAGCGAGGCCGGGATAGGGTCGAGTTCGATCCCGATCTGCGGCATGCCGAAATAGATCACGAACAGTTGCACCAGCAGCGGCGTGCCGCGAAAGAACGACACATAGATCCGCGCCAGCCAGTTGAGCGGCAATACCTTCGACAGCCGCATCAGCGCCAGGGCAAAGCCCAGCACCAGGCCGAAGAACATGCCGCCCACGCTGAGCAGTACGGTGTAACCCGCGCCCTTGAGCAGGAAGGGCGCGGAGTCGGCTACGAGTTGCAGGCTTTCGGCGATCATTTAGTGACATCGGCACCGAAATATTTTTCCGACAGCTTGGCCAGCGTGCCGTCAGCCTTGAGCTTGTCGATGGCCTTGTTGATGGCCGCCAACAGTTCAGGCTCGCCCTTGCGCAGAGCCACGCCGCTTTCCAGGCGCGAGAAGGCAGGGCCGGCCAGTTCGGTGTCTTTGGCTTTTTGCGCGTATTCCAGCGCCGCCAGGCGGTCGATCAGGATGGCGTCGATGCGGCCGTTGCGCAGGTCGGCGAATTTGCTCGGGTCGTCTTCATAAGTGCGCACCTCGGCTTTCGGTACGTCTTGTTTCACCCACTGTTCGTAGTTGGTGCCCAGACCCACGCCGACTTTTTTGCCGGCCAGATCCTGTGCACCATTGATATTCAGCTGCTCGGCCTTCTTCTTGAGAATCAGCGCCTGGATGCCGGAGATGGTGTAAGGCTCGGAGAAGTCATACTTCTTCTTGCGTTCTTCCGAAATGGTCACCTGGTTGACCACGATGTCCAGCCGTTTGGACTCCAGCGCGGCGAGAATACCGTCCCACTTGGTTGGCTGGATCTTGGCCTTGACCCCCAGCTCTTTAGCCAGCAGTTCGGATAGCTCGACTTCAAAACCGGTCAGCTTGCCGTTTTCATCCTGAAAGCTGAACGGCGGGTAGGTGCCTTCGAGGCCGACGTTGATCACGCCTTTTTCCTGAATGGTTTTCAGCTCTTCGCCGGCGAAGGCCTGGCAGAGCAGACCAGCACCCAGCACAAGGGCCAGGCTGGCATTGAGTAGCGGTTTGGCGAACTTCGACATGGCAGAGCCCCGCGCGTGTTGTGTAGGGAGAGGGTGGCGACTATAGAATTGGCTTTTTAGGCCTGGAAATAATAAAAAATTATTTTGTTATTTCCATTTTGTTCGTTATCAGAGCGTGATTGCTTTGAGGGTAGGCGAGGTTGCCTGCGCCGTCACCGCAGGGTGTGCCCGACATGGCGCAGGATGGAATAAAGCGTAGTTTTTTCCAAGAGGCGGATTTGCCGTAGAGTGGATTGCACGCAGGCACGCCCGGCCCTTTCGCGGGCATGGCGAAACAACCCGATGGCCTATACGGCAGGAGAAAACCGTGAGCGAACAACCATTATCCGGGCGCTGGCAGTTGCAGAGCATCGTAACCGGCCTGCGCGGCGCGCGTGAGCAGTGGCGCACCCGCAATGGCCGCAGCAGCGGCGAGCAGGGTGGCCGCGAGCTGCCGTCGCGCGAGGCGATGCGGCAGATACTCGAGCAACTCTGTGGTGCGCTGTTCCCTATGCGCCTGGGCCCGGTCGACCTGCGCGAAGAAAGTGAAGATTTCTACGTGGGCCACACCCTCGATGCCGCCCTGACCGCCTTGCTGGCCCAGGCCCGACTGGAGCTGCGTTACGCCGCCCGGCAAAGCCAGGCCGAGCTGGCCGGTGTGGATGCTCACGCGCTGAGGCTGGTACAGGATTTCGCGGCAGCCTTGCCAGCGCTGCGGGTGTTGCTCGACACCGATGTGCTGGCTGCCTACCACGGCGACCCGGCGGCCCGTAGCGTCGATGAGGTGCTGCTGTGCTACCCCGGCGTGCTGGCGATCATCCATCACCGCCTGGCGCACCATCTGTACCGGGCAGGTCTGCCACTGCTGGCGCGCATCAGTTCGGAACTGGCGCATTCAGCCACCGGTATCGACATTCACCCTGGCGCGCAGATCGGGCCGGGTTTCTTCATCGACCACGGTACGGGGGTGGTCATCGGCGAAACCGCGATCATCGGCGAGCGCGTGCGTATCTACCAGGCTGTGACCCTTGGCGCCAAGCGTTTCCCAAGCGACGAGTCGGGCACCTTGCACAAAGGCCTGCCACGCCACCCAATCGTCGAAGACGATGTGGTGATCTATGCCGGCGCCACGGTACTGGGGCGCATCACCATCGGTAAAGGCTCGACCATTGGCGGCAACGTGTGGCTGACCCGCAGTGTGCCAGCCGAGAGCAACATCACCCAGGCCAACTTGCAGCTGGATTGCCAAGACAAGCATTGACCTGAAATTTGCCTGGCGTGCACCGGCACTTTTCAAGGTGAAACGGGCTCTTACAAGGACCGCACAGCGAGCGACCGATGTGCGCGCCAGGCGCGGGTTTGCCCGCGAAAAGGCCGGGCCAGAAGCGCGCCAGTCGGCGCCCCAATTCGCATTGAACACCGATCCATGTTTAACTTGAACGCTTGTTCAATGAAAAAACGCTGGTCCGCTGCCGGTGTTCAACAGGAGGATTCCTTTGCTGAACCCGTTCATTCCGAACCTCACGTCTGTTGACGAGGTGCCTGCCCCATGAGTGCACCGACCCCATCCCTTTCCACCAGCAAGATCCGCATGAACCCGCCGGTGTTCTACTTTGCGGCAAGCTTCATCCTTATCTTCGGCCTGGTGGTCATCTCCAACCCGCAAACCGCAGGCGACTGGTTGCTGGCGGCGCAGAACTGGGCGGCCAATACGGTCGGCTGGTACTACATGTTGGCAATGACCCTGTACCTGGTCTTCGTGGTGGTCACCGCCTTGTCCGGCTACGGCAAGATCAAGCTCGGTGCCGACCACGACGAGCCCGAGTTCAGTTACCTGTCATGGGCCGGCATGCTGTTTGCGGCTGGCATCAGCATTACGTTGTTCTTCTTCTGTGTGTCCGAACCGCTGACCCATATGCTGCAGCCGCCCCAAGGCGAAGCGGGCACTGCCGAGGCCGGGCGCCAAGCCATGCAGATCCTGTTCCTGCACTGGGGGTTGCATGGCTGGGGCGTGTTCGCCTTCGTCGGCATGGCGCTGGCCTACTTCGCCTACCGCCATAACCTGCCGCTGGCGTTGCGTTCGGCGCTGTACCCGCTGATCGGCAAGCGCATCAACGGGCCGATCGGTTATGCGGTGGACGGCTTCGGCATCATCGCCACCGTGTTCGGCCTCGGCGCCGACATGGGCTTTGGCGTGCTGCACCTGAATGCCGGCCTGGATTACCTGTTCGGCATCAGCCACAGCCAGTGGGTGCAGGTGATCCTCATCACCCTGATGATGGGCGCGGCGGTGGCCGTAGCCGTTGCCGGGGTAGAGAAGGGCGTGCGGGTAATGAGCGACATCAACCTGTTCCTGGCCTGCGCATTGCTGCTGTTCGTGCTGTTCGCCGGGCCTACCCAGCACCTGTTCAACACCCTCATCCAGAACCTTGGCGATTACCTGGGCGCCTTGCCGCGCAAGAGCTTCGACGTGTATGCCTACGGTGAGAACCGCGACTGGCTGGGTGGCTGGACAGTGTTCTACTGGGCCTGGTGGATTGCCTGGGCGCCGTTCGTGGGCTTGTTCATTGCGCGCATTTCCCGCGGCCGTACCATCCGCGAGTTCGTCTTTGGCGTGCTGCTGATCCCGCTGGGCTTCACCCTGGCGTGGATGTCGATCTTCGGCAACAGTGCCCTGGACCAGGTCATCAACCACGGCATGACCGCGCTGGGCCAGTCGGCCCTGGACAACCCGTCCATGAGCCTGTACCTGCTGCTGGAAACCTACCCCTGGAGCAAGGTGGTGATCGCCACCACGGTGTTCATCAGTTTCGTGTTCTTCGTCACCTCGGCCGACTCTGGCACCGTGGTGCTGTCGACCTTGTCGGCCACCGGTGGGGATGCCGATGAGGACGGGCCGAACTGGCTGCGCATTTTCTGGGGCGCGATGACCGCGCTGGTCACCAGTGCGCTGTTGTTCGCGGGCAGCATCGATTCGCTGAAGTCGGCGGTGGTACTGACCTCGCTGCCGTTCTCGTTGATCTTGCTGTGCATGATGTGGGGGTTGCACAAGGCGTTCTACCTGGAGTCGCAACGGCAGATCGCGCAAATGCACTCGCTGGCACCGTTCGCCCAGTCACGCCGCGGCCGCGGCGGCTGGCGCCAGCGCTTGAGCCAGGCGGTGCACTTCCCGTCGCGTGACGAGGTGTACCGCTTCATGGACGATGTGGTGCGCCCGGCGATTGCCGATGTGCGTGAGGTGTTCGAGCAAAAAGGCCTGGTGCTGATTACCCAGGATGACCCAAGCCACGACAACGTCAGCCTGAAAGTGGGGCATGGTGAAGAACAGCCGTTCATTTACCAGGTGCAGATGCGTGGCTACTTCACGCCATCGTTCGCCCTGGGTGGGCTGGGCACGCAGGAGTTGAAGAACCGCCGCTACTACCGGGCGGAGGTGTACCTGAGCGAAGGCAGCCAGAACTACGACCTGGTGGGCTACAGCAAGGAGCAGATCATCAACGACATCCTCGACCAGTACGAGCGGCACATGCAGTTCCTGCATCTGGTCCGCTGACCAGGCGTTCCTGCTCTGGCCTCTTCGCGGGTAGGCCCGCTCCCACAGGTTCATCACAGGTTTCGAAGCCGGTGCCGGACCTGTGGGAGCGGGCGTGCCCGCGAAGAGGCCAGAACAGGCAACAACTAAAAGGGCACATCCCCGAGGATCGTCGCCCGGTGCATCACCCGCCGATTGGGCCGGTAGTCATCCACGGCAAAATGCTGGGTCACGCGGTTGTCCCAGAACGCCACGTCATGCTCCTGCCAGCGCCAGCGAATGCTGAACTCCGGCCGTGTGGCATGGGCGAACAGCAGCTTCAGCAACGCCTCGCTCTCCAGCTCGCTCAGCTCATTGATGCGCGTGGTAAACCCCTCATTGACGAACAACGCCTTGCGCCCGCTCACCGGATGCGTACGCACCACCGGGTGCGACAGGGGCGGGTTGTTGCGCCGCGTGGCTTCCCAGCGCGCCAGGTCTTCAGCGGTGGTGCCAAAGCGTTCCAGCGGGAACGACTTGGTGAAGTCGTGAGTGGCGGTCAGCCCGTCGAGCATGCCCCGCAGCGGCGCCGACAAGGCTTCAAAGGCAGCGATGCCGCTGGCCCACAAGGTATCGCCACCGTAGGCCGGCAACTGCTTGGCACTGAGCACCGCACCCAGTGCCGGGGTTGGCAGGAAGGTCACGTCGGTGTGCCACACGGCGTTGTCGCGCACATCAGTGACCGCCGTGTCGAGCACCAGCACCTGCGGGGTGTCCGGCACGTTGGGGTAGATCGGGTGAATGTGAAGGTCGCCGAAGCGGGCGGCAAAGCGCGCCTGTTGTTCCGGGTTGATCGGCTGGTCGCGGAAGAACAGCACCTGGTGCTGCAGCAGCGCCTGTTCAATGGCGTCGCGTTGTGCTGCGGTGATGTCGCGGCTGATGTCCACGCCGCTGATCTGGGCGCCGAGCGCCGGGCTGAGGGGAGTGATGGTCAGGCTCATGTCAGTCTCTTCAATCAGGCGCCAGTGTGCTGGCGTGGACAATGGGGTTCAGTGGCTTTGCCCGTGCCAGGGCACCAGCTTGCGTTGCAGGGCGCGCAGGCTCATTTCCAGTGCGAAGGCGATCAAGGCGATCAGCAGGATGCCCAGCACTACTACGTCGGTAACCAGAAACTGCGCCGCCGACTGCACCATGAAGCCCAGGCCACTGGTGGCGGCAATCAGCTCGGCGGCGACCAGCGTCGACCAGCCAACCCCCAGGCCGATGCGGATCCCGGTGAGGATGTCGGGTAGCGCGCTCGGCAGGATCACGTGCCGGATCAGCTGAGCCTTGCTTGCGCCCAGCGACTGCGCTGCACGCAACTTGGCCGGGTCGACGGTACGTACGCCGGTGGCGGTGGCAATGGCGATCGGCGCAAAGATCGCCAGGAAGATCAGCAACACCTTCGACAGCTCGCCGATGCCGCACCAAATGACAATCAGGGGCAGGTAGGCCAGCGGCGGGATCGGCCGGTAGAACTCGATCAGCGGGTCGAGGATGCCGCGTGCCACGCGGTTGTAGCCGATGGCGATGCCCACCGGGATGGCGGTCAGCGTGGCGGCCAGCAGGGCCACGCCGATGCGCCCCAGGCTGGCGCCCAGGTGCTGCCACAGGCTGGCATCCATGTAACCCTGGGTCAGCAAGGTCCAGCCCTTGGCCAGGATGTCGCCGGGCGAGGGCAGGAACAGCGGCTCGACCCAGCCGGCGGCAGTCACCAGCCACCACGCCAGCAACAGGCTGGCGAGGGTCAGGGTGCTGATCCAGCGGGTGGAACGCGGGCGGCGCAGCTTGATGGCTGGCCGGGGTTGGGCGTCGTGTTTGCCGGTAACCGGCAGGTCCAGGCTGCTCATGCGCGCTCCTGCAGGCTTTGGCGTTGGGAAAACACCCGCGCCAGTACGTGCTCGCGGGTTTCGATGAAGGCCGGGTCGGACTTGATCGCCCGGGCCGATTCGCCAGCGGCATAACGCTGGCCGAAGTCCAGTTGCAGGCGTTCCACCACGCGCCCCGGGTTGGGTGCCAGCAGAACCAGTTCGCTGGCCAGGAATACCGCTTCTTCGATGTCGTGGGTAATCAGGAACACCGGCTTGGCGGGGGGCT
>NZ_AEWE02000094.1:0-16873 GCF_000190455.2 Pseudomonas sp. TJI-51 | reverse complement strand
GCGCCGAACGGTTCGTCCATCAATAGCACCCGTGGGTCGGCTGCCAGCGCCCGGGCCAGGCCCACGCGTTGCTTCTGGCCGCCGGACAACTGCCAGATGCGCCGCTCGCCGAAGCCGGCGAGGTCGACCAGGGCCAGCATCTCGCGGGCTTTGGCTTCACGCTCGCCGCGCGGTACGCCGGCCAGCTCCAGACCGAAGGCGACGTTGCCCAGCACGTTCTGCCAGGGCAGCAGCGCGTCGTCCTGGAACACTACACCGCGCTCGGCACCAGGCCCTTGCACCGGTACACCGTCGAGGGTGATGCGACCGCCACTGGGGGTAACGAAACCGGCGATCAGGTTGAGCAGCGAGGTTTTGCCGCTGCCGGATGGCCCCAGGGCCACCAGCAGTTGGCGCGGCCCCAGGCTCAGGTTGATGTCGGCCAGCACCGGGGTGGCGGCACCGGGGTACTGTGCGCTGATGCGCTCCAGTTCGAGCAAGGCCATGGCGGGCTCCGGTTCAGTTTGGAAGGAACTTGGCGCTGACGTACGGCGAGTAGTCCGGCAGTACGGCGTCAACCTTGCCTTGCTGCTTGAGGAAGTTGGCCGTGTCGGTCAGTGCCTGGGTGGTCGGTGCACCCAGTGCGCTGGCCTGGTCGGCGGCCAGTGGGTAGACGTTGCCCTGCAGCAGCACCGGAATGTCGCTGGCCTTGGCGCCGGACAGCTTCACCAGTTTGTCTACGTTGCCCTTGTCAGCCAGCCAGGCTTGCGGGTCTTTGCGGTATTCGGCGTAGGCATCGAGGGTGACCTTGGCAAAAGCCTTGACCACGTCGGGGTGCTTCTCGGCGAAGTCCTTGCGCACGATCCAGGCATCGAAGGTGGGTGCGCCTTTTGCGGCCAGCTCGCCCGAGGTGATCAGCACCTTGCCGTTTTCCTTGGCCACGCCCAGGGCCGGGTCCCAGACGTAGGTGGCGTCGATGTCGCCGCGTTTCCAGGCGGCAATGATCGCAGGGGGCGCGAGGTTGAGTATCTGCACCTTGGAGGGGTCGATGTTCCAGGTCTTCAGGGCTGCCAGCAAGCTGTAGTGGCCAGTTGAAACGAATGGCACGGCGACTTTCTTGCCGACCAGGTCTTGTGGCGTGTTGATGCTGTCGCGGGCGACCAGAGCCTCGCCTGCGCCGATCTGCGTTGCGATCAGAAACGTTTCGACCGGCAGCTTGCGGGTGGCGGCGGCGGCCAGCGGGCTGGAGCCCAGGTAGCCGATCTGCACGTCACCGCTGGCTACTGCGGTGATCACATCGGCGCCGTTATCGAACTTGCGCCAGTCAATGCTGGCCTTGCTGGCTTTTTCGTAGTCGCCATCCACCTGCGCCACCTTGGCGGGGTCGACGGTGGTCTGGTAGGCGACGGTCAGGTCGGCCGCCTGGGCCAGCCAGCTGGCGCTGGCGAGGGTCAGGGCGGCGAACAGGCGCAGCGGGGCATGCGGGATCATGGTGAACCTCTCGTCAGGCAAACTGGGGTATGGCGAGAAGGCTAAATGATCTAAGAAATTTAAAATAAATAACTTTTTTGCATTAGCTTAGGAGGTAAAGCAGTAGGAGCGGCCTTGTGTCGCGATGGGGCGCGAAGCGGCCCTGACGATGGCTGCTGCGACGCTGAGCGTTCATGGCCGCGTCGCGGCCCATCGCGACACAAGGCCGCTCCTACAAAGCCTGCGAAGGGCCATAACCTGGGTCAATGGCGAAATCAGATCAGCCTGCTAGGCTTCTCCGTCCCTATAGAACATTAAGGAATTAGGTTATTAGCAAACGTTTGCAAATAGCTGAATGCTATTAGAACCCGTATAGCTACAACGATTGGTTGCAAAGGTTCGTTACATATTCCCTAAAAATCTTAGAAATTCACAAAACGGTCATTTTGGATTTATAGGATTGTCATTATCCTGTAGCGCAGGTGGCGCCTTAGACCAAAGTCGAGAAACGTTTAGAAACGTTTGACTTACCAGTCACACTTTGGGACTAAATCGCCAATCCACGGTGAGCGGGGCACAAGACCCTACCGCCAGAGATACACAAAAATTAGAACGTAGAGGAGCACAACATGTACAAGTCCAGCCTGGCCGTGGCCGTGGCACTGGGGGTTTTTGCCCAAACAGCAGGCGCTGCCGGTTTCGTGGAAGACAGCAAACTGTCCCTCAGCTCGCGCACCATGTATTTCAACAACGACAACCGCGATGGCGGTGCTGACAACCGCGAGTCCGGTCAGGGCTTCAAGCTCGATTACATCTCCGGTTTCACTGAAGGCACCGTTGGTTTTGGTGTCGATGCCCAGGCCTTGTGGGGTATCCACCTGGACGGTGGCCGTGGCAAACACCCTGACAACAGCAGCTTCTTCCCAAGCGACTCGGACGGCTCGGCCGCTAGCCAGTGGGCACGTTTTGGCGCCAACGCCAAGGCTCGCTTCTCCAAGACCGAAGTGCACTTCGGTAGCGCCCTGGCGCCAAACCTGCCGATCCTGGTCTCCAACGACGGGCGTCTGCTGCCGCAAACCTTCGAGGGTGGCACCATCCAGTCGAAGGAAATCGACAACCTGACCATCAACGCCGGTCAGCTGACCCACGCCATGGGTCGTGCGTCGAGCAACCGTACCGGCCTGTCGGTCGCTGGCGCCACTGCCGACAGCAACAAGTTCCGCTACGGTGGCCTGGACTACAAGCTCACTCCAGACCTGACCCTGCAGTACTACTACTCGAACCTGGAAGACTTCTACAAGCAGCACTTCCTGGGTGCCACCCACGTCTTCAAGATCGCCGACGACCAGTCGTTCAAGACCGACCTGCGCTACTTCGACAGCAGCAGCGACGGCAACAACGGTCACGGCGGCGGCTACAACTTCAGCAACAACGGTGGCTACGCCAAGAACACTGGCAAGGTCGACAACAAGACCTGGACCGCCATGTTCACTTACACCCTTGGTGGCCACGCGCTGATGCTCGGTCGTCAGCAAGTCAGCGATGACGGCGGTTTCGTCTGGCTGAACCAGGGCAACGTGGTTGACGGTAACGGCCGCCCTGAAGGCGCTGCCGGTTCCAGCTTCTACCTGTTCACCGACAGCATGATCAACCAGTTCGCCCGTGCCGGTGAGAACACCAACTTCGGCCAGTACTCGTATGATTTCGCCTCGCTTGGCGTTCCGGGCCTGAAGGCTTCGGTTTCCTACCTGCGCGGTGACGACATTCGCTACAAGAGCGGCCACGGCACCTACAACGAATGGGAACGTGACGCCCGCGTCGACTACACCATTCAGCAAGGTACCCTCAAAGGCCTGGGCTTCAGCCTGCGCCAGGGTGTATACCGCGGTGGCAGCAACGAAGCCAGCGCGGACCAGGACCAGACTCGCTTCATCGTGAACTACACTTACAGCTTCCTGTAAGCCGTAGCGACACCAAAGAGCCTCGCCTAGTGCGAGGCTTTTTCATGTCTGCAGACTGTAATGTCAAAAAGCTATAAATAAATCATTATTTATTCTTTTTGTTTTTAGTCAGTTGCAGGCACAGTCAATTCACACGCTGACCACAACCCAGCCCAGGAGCCGCAGCCTATGAGCCTAAAACTCGGCGATATCGCCCCCGATTTCGAACAGGATTCCAGCGAAGGCAAGATCCGTTTCCATGAGTGGCTGGGTAACAGCTGGGGTGTGCTGTTCTCCCACCCGGCTGACTTCACCCCGGTATGCACCACTGAGCTGGGCCTGACTGCCAAGCTCAAGGACGAATTCGCCAAACGCGGAGTCAAGGCCATTGCCTTGTCGGTCGACCCGGTCGATTCGCACCACAAATGGATCGCCGACATCAACGAAACCCAGAACACCGTGGTCAATTTCCCGATCATCGCCGACGCCGACCGCAAGGTTTCAGACCTTTATGACCTGATCCATCCGAACGCCAGCGACACCCTGACCGTGCGCTCGCTGTTCGTGATCGACCCGAACAAGAAGGTGCGGCTGACCATCACCTACCCGGCCAGTACTGGGCGCAATTTCAATGAAATCCTGCGGGTGATCGACTCGCTGCAGCTGACCGACAACCACAAGGTGGCCACGCCAGGTAACTGGCAAGACGGCGACGACGTGGTGATCGTGCCTTCGCTCAAGGACGAAGAAGAGATCAAGCAGCGCTTCCCCAAAGGGTACCGGGCCGTCAAACCCTATCTGCGCCTGACCCCCCAGCCCAATCGTTAACGCATTCCTCGTTGCATCGCTCTTAGCCTCACAGGGATTTTCGGGCCGTTTCGACGGCCTTTTTTTTTGCATTTTTACCGTTACCCGCCCCCTGTAGGAGCGGCCTTGTGTCGCGATGGGCCGCAAAGCGGCCCCAAGATCGCGACGCCAATAAATAACGATAAGGAATAAATAAATAAAAAAATATGATTTCTAGATATATAAACTGACTGCTAATGTCACCCCCAACAGAACACAAGGAAGCGCTGCAATGTTGGTCGTCTCAATCGGTGGTAGCCCAAGTCCACGTTCACGCTCCGGCGTGCTGCTGGAGCGTTCGCGCCAGTGGCTGCAGCATCGCGGCGTCGAAGTGGTGACGTTCCAGGTACGTGACTTCCCTGCCGAAGACCTGCTGCATGCCCGTTTCGACAGCCCGCAGGTACAGCACTTCCAGCAACTGGTGGCCCAGGCCGATGGCCTGATCGTCGCCACACCGGTGTACAAGGCATCGTTTGCCGGTGCTCTGAAAACCTTGCTCGACCTGCTGCCGGAACGCGCTTTGGCACACAAGATCGTGTTGCCGATCGCCACCGGCGGCAGCATCGCCCACATGCTGGCGGTGGATTACGCACTCAAGCCCGTGCTGTCTGCACTCAAGGCGCAAGAGACCCTGCAAGGGATCTTCGCTGACGACAGCCAGGTCGCTTATGCAGAGGGCAGCAAGCCCGCGCAACTGCTACCCGCGCTGGAAGAACGCCTGCAGGACTCGCTGGAAACCTTCCACGTTGCCCTGACCCGTCGGCCGCGCCCCGTGGCCCCCGGTGTACTGAACGAACGCCTGCTCAGTGCTCGCTGGAGCATCTGACCGGTTTTATCCGCTTTACCACCTTACTCGCCCGCCAACGAGGCAAGCAGGTGCAACCCGAACCCTATCGCACAGGAGAGCGCCATGCGCACAGTCTTCTTGCGTCGCGGTCTGGTCGCCCTGTTCGCGGCGGCTGTGTCCTTCGGCGCCATCACCCAAGCCCAGGCCGAGAGCCTGCGGATCGGTTATCAGAAATACGGCACCCTGGTGCTGCTCAAGGCCAAGGGCACGCTGGAGAAGCGCCTGGCCGAGCAGGGCGTACAGGTGCAGTGGACCGAGTTTCCCGGCGGCCCGCAGCTGCTTGAAGGGCTGAACGTCGGCTCAATCGATTTTGGCGTCACCGGTGAAACACCACCGGTATTCGCCCAGGCCGCCGGCGCCGACCTGCTCTATGTGGCCTACGAACCGCCCGCGCCGCACAGCGAAGCGATTCTCGTGCCCAAGGGTTCGCCGGTACAGTCGGTGAAGGATCTCAAAGGCAAGAAAGTTGCCCTCAACAAAGGCTCCAATGTGCACTACCTGCTGGTGCGTGCACTGCAAGACGCGGGCCTGCAGTACAGCGACATCCAGCCGGTTTACCTGCCGCCGGCCGACGCCCGAGCAGCCTTCGAGCGCGGCAGTGTCGACGCCTGGGTGATCTGGGACCCGTACCAGGCCGCCGCCGAGCAACAGTTGCAGGCGCGCACCCTGCGTGACGGCAAGGGCCTGGTCGACAACCATCAGTTCTATCTCGCTACCCGCAACTACGCGACCGAGCACCCAGCGGTGATCAACACCGTTATCGAGCAAGTGCGCGCCGTGGGCGAGTGGTCGCAGGCCAACCCGCAGGAAGTCACCGACCAGGTGGCGCCGCTACTCGGCTTGCCTGCCGACATCACACTTACCTCGGTCAAACGCCAAGGCTACGGCGCCGCGCCCCTCAACCCGGAGGTAGTGGCGGCGCAGCAGAAGATCGCCGACACCTTCCAGGCGCTCAAGCTGATACCCAAGCCGTTGAGCATCAAGGATGTGATCTGGACACCCCCGGCCAAGGTCGCTAGCGCGCCTTGAATGATGCGCCCATGCCGGGGCACCGCCCCGGCTCGTGCCCCCCTTGAGGAGACAACTCCAATGAGTCTGAACATTTTCTGGTTCCTGCCCACCCACGGTGACGGCAAGTACCTGGGCACTGCCGATGGCGCCCGCGCGGTCGACCACGGTTACCTGCAACAGATCGCGCAAGCTGCCGACCGGCTTGGTTTTGGTGGGGTATTGATCCCGACCGGGCGCTCCTGCGAGGACTCCTGGCTGGTCGCGGCCTCGCTGATCCCCGTGACCCAGCGCTTGAAGTTTCTGGTGGCCCTGCGCCCCGGCATCATCTCGCCAACCGTGGCGGCTCGGCAGGCAGCCACCCTCGATCGCCTGTCCAACGGCCGGGCGCTGTTCAACCTGGTCACCGGCGGCGACCCTGACGAGCTGGCCGGTGACGGCCTGCACCTGAACCACCAGCAGCGCTACGAGGCGTCGGTCGAGTTCACCCGTATCTGGCGCAAGGTGCTGGAAGGCGAAAACGTCGATTATGACGGCAAGCACATTCAGGTGAAGGGCGCCAAGCTGCTCTATCCGCCGATTCAGCAGCCCCGCCCACCGCTGTATTTCGGCGGTTCTTCAGAAGCTGCCCAAGACCTGGCGGCTGAACAGGTCGAGTTGTACCTGACGTGGGGTGAGCCACCGGCAGCCGTGGCCGAGAAGATCGCCCAAGTGCGCAAAAAGGCCGCTGCTCAAGGCCGCGAAGTACGTTTCGGTATCCGCCTGCACGTGATCGTGCGCGAAACCAACAAAGAAGCCTGGGCCGCCGCCGACCGCCTGATTTCGCACCTGGACGATGACACCATTGCCCGTGCGCAGGCCTCGCTGGCGCGCTTCGACTCGGTGGGCCAGCAGCGCATGGCCGCCCTGCACGGCGGTAACCGCGACAACCTGGAAGTCAGCCCCAACCTGTGGGCGGGTGTTGGCCTGGTGCGTGGCGGTGCGGGTACCGCGCTGGTCGGTGATGGCCCGACCGTGGCCGCGCGGGTCAAAGAGTACGCCGAGCTGGGCATCGATACCTTCATCTTCTCCGGCTACCCGCACCTGGAAGAGTCGTACCGAGTGGCCGAGCTGCTGTTCCCGCACATTGACGTGAACCGCCCGGAACAACCCAAGGCGGGTGGCTACGTGAGCCCGTTCGGCGAGATGGTAGCCAACGACATCCTGCCCAAGTCCGTCCCGCAGAGCTGAGGGCCAGGCCATGAGTCGTGCAACTTCCAACAACCTTGCCCAGCGGCTGGCGCCATGGGCGCTGCCGGTGCTGCTGCTGGCCGCCTGGCAGCTGGCGGTCAGTGCTGGCTGGCTGTCGACGCGCATCTTGCCGGCGCCTAGCGCCGTGGTCAGTGCTGGCGTCGAGCTGGTGCGTAGCGGTGATATCTGGACCCACCTGGCCATCAGTGGCTGGCGTGCCGGGCTGGGCTTCGTCATCGGCGGCAGCATCGGCCTGGCGCTGGGCTTCATCACGGGCCTTTCGAACTGGGGCGAGCGCCTGCTCGACAGCTCGGTGCAGATGATACGCAACGTGCCGCACCTGGCACTGATCCCGCTGGTGATCCTGTGGTTTGGTATCGATGAGTCGGCGAAGATCTTCCTGGTCGCGCTGGGCACGTTGTTCCCGATCTACCTGAACACCTACCACGGCATTCGCAATGTGGACCCGGCGCTGGTGGAAATGGCCCGCAGTTATGGGTTGTCCGGCTTCAGCCTGTTCCGCCAGGTGATCCTGCCGGGGGCGCTGCCGTCGATCCTGGTGGGCGTGCGCTTTGCCCTGGGCTTCATGTGGCTGACCCTGATCGTTGCCGAAACCATCTCGGCCAACGCGGGCATCGGCTACCTGGCCATGAACGCCCGTGAATTCCTGCAGACCGACGTGGTGGTGCTGGCCATCGTTTTGTACGCCGTGCTCGGCAAGCTCGCCGACCTCGCCGCCCGTGGCCTGGAGCGTGTGTGGTTGCGCTGGCACCCAGCCTATCAAGTGGCGAAGAAGGGGGGCGCATGACCGTGCTCAAGGAACGGCCGCCACGCCTGCTGCGTGGCATCCCGCTGGCCGCCAACGGCGTGCGCAAGGCCTTTGGCCAGCGCGAAGTTTTGAAAGGTATCGACCTGCACATTCCGGCCGGCCAGTTCGTGGCCATTGTTGGCCGCAGCGGCTGCGGCAAGAGCACCTTGCTGCGTTTGCTGGCCGGGCTCGACCAGCCCACTGCCGGGCAGTTGCTGGCCGGGGCCGCGCCGCTGGACGAAGCGCGCGAAGAAACCCGCCTGATGTTCCAGGACGCACGCCTGCTGCCTTGGAAGAAGGTGATCGACAACGTGGGCCTGGGCCTGTCTGGCGACTGGCGCTCGCGAGCGCTGGATGCCCTGGAGGCGGTTGGCCTGGCCGACCGTGCCAATGAGTGGCCGGCAGCGCTCTCGGGTGGCCAGAAGCAGCGTGTGGCGCTGGCCCGGGCGCTGATCCACCAGCCGCGCCTGCTATTGCTGGACGAGCCGTTGGGCGCGCTGGATGCCCTGACCCGTATCGAGATGCAGCAACTGATCGAACGCCTGTGGCGTCAGCACGGGTTCACCGTGCTGCTGGTTACCCACGATGTCAGCGAGGCGGTTGCCGTGGCTGACCGGGTGATCCTGATCGAAGACGGCGAGGTCGGGCTCGACCTCACTGTCGACCTGGCACGGCCTCGGGCGCGTGGTTCGCACCGCCTGGCTGCGCTGGAAAGCAAAGTGCTCAACCGTGTGCTGTCGGCCCCGGGCGCTGCGCCCGAGCCGGATCCTGTAGCCCCTCTGCCCACGCAACTGCGTTGGGCGCACTGAACCCCAGAAGCCAAAAGGAAGCCAATCATGACTATCAAAGCCATCAACGTGCGCAACCAGTTCAAAGGCACTGTGAAAGAAATCCTCGAAGGGCCGGTACTGTCGGAAATCGACGTGCAGACGGCTTCGGGCATCGTCACTTCGGTGATCACTACCCGCTCCGTGCGTGAGCTGGAGCTGCAGGTGGGCAGTGAAGTGATTGCCTTTGTGAAGTCGACGGAAGTGTCTATCGCCAAGCTGTGATGAAAGTGGCCCGCGGGCCGCTTTGCGACCCTTCGCGGGCACGCCCGCTCCCACAGGGGATCGCGCATTTCTTGAGTGTGGGAGCGGGCGTGCCCGCGAAGGGCTGCAAAGCAGCCCCAATAACGCTTAACTCGCGGGGCTGCTTTGCAGCCCGATCGCGACACAAGGCCGCTCCTACAGGTACTGCACAGGTTTTCGGCCTTGTGCCTTTCCCTGTGGGCGCCGGCTTGCCGGCAGTGAGGCCACCAAATTCAACGCTTGATTAGAAACGGCGGTAGATACAACCCCAGGTAGGCCTCGAACACCCGCTTGCCTTCCTCGGCCATACGCGGGGTGATCGCCTCATGCAGCTGCACCGAGCGCGCATACACCCGGTCGCTGAGCTCCATGGCCAGGGCAAACACATCCACATCCAGCGGCATCACCGGCAGGTGAAAATGCTGGTCGAACAACTTGTACATCAGGTCGCCCAGTTCCATGTCGTGCTGCCGATCGGCTTGCACCACTTCACTCAGCCCGTGCTGGGCCAGAATCAGTTGCCGCGCTGCTGCATCCTGGTTGTAGATATCCAGCATGCGCTGCTCGATCAGCCGTGACAGCTCATGCCAGGTACTGAACGCCTGGCTGTCGATCGGTGCCCTCAGAGCCTCACGGAAAGCCCGGTGCACGTCGGCGGTCAACGCCTCGAGCAACGCCGGCACGCTGGCGAAGAAGTGATAGACCGACGACGGCGGAATCTGCGCACGCTCGGCCACGCTGTAGATCGACATTGCCGCCACCCCCACCTCGGCCAGCAGTTCGCGGGCAGCCGCCAGGATCGCTTCGATCCTGGCCTGGCTGCTGGCACGCGGTTTGCGCGGGGTAGCGGTACGCGTCATCAGTTGCTGATCGCCAGGATGCTGGCTTGATAGGCACCCACGAACAGGTCGAAATCACCGACTTCTTCCTGCTCCAGCTCGGCCTGCCTGGCCAGCGACTCGCGGGCCAGCGTCTCGTAGGTTTGTTGCTGCTCCTGGCTCAGCGGCTGTTCACGGAAGGTCTCGGCGTGAATACGGCTCTGGCGCAGCGAAAACTGCACGAAGCTTTCGTCATGCTCGGTCATGCGCGCCAGCACCTGGGCCGAAGGCGTCAGCGAGGCGTCATCGACCTTGGCCTGTTGCGCATCCAGCGCCTTGCTGTGGGCGTCGGTATCTTCGGCCTGGTCCAGTAGCTCGGCCAACTGTCGAATACGCTCGATCAGCTCGCCGGCCCACACCTTCAGGCTGACCGGCTGGCCGTTGCGCTGCAATTCCAGGCCCGGGCGGCGACCTTCCTTGACCACGGCCAGGAAGTTGCTGGTGCACTGGCCACACTCGGCATTGCCCAGTTGCGGGCTTTCTTCCAGGGCACAGAACAGCAGGAATGCATCGAGGAAGCGCGCCTCGGTCAGGTCGATGCCCACTGGCAGGAACGGGTTGATGTCCAGGCAGCGCACTTCCACATACTGCACGCCGCGCGAAGTCAGGGCCTGGATCGGCCGCTCGCCGGTATAGGTGACGCGCTTGGGGCGTATGTTCGAGTAGTACTCGTTTTCGATCTGCAGGATGTTAGTATTCAGTTGTACCCACTCACCGTCGACGTGCGTGCCGACCTCGACATAGGGCGGGTAGGGCGTGCCCACCGCCTTGCGCAGGCTGTCGGTGTAGCTGGCCAGGTTGTTGTAGCAAGGCGTGAGGCCCGCCTGGGCGTTGCTCTGGTAGCCCAGGTCGCTCATGCGCAGGCTGGTGGCGTAGGGCAGGTACAGGGTTTCGGCGTCCAGCTCTTCGAGCTGGTGCGGGCGGCCACGCATGAAGCCTTTGTCCAGGGCCGGCGAGGCGCCAAACAGGTACATCAACAACCAGCTGTAGCGGCGGAAGTTGCGGATCAGCGCAATGTAGGCCGATGACTGATAGTCGCGGTCGGGCTCGCTGCTGCCTTCGGCAGCACGCAGCAAAGGCCACAGAGCCTCTGGCAGCGAGAAGTTGTAATGAATGCCGGCGATGCACTGCATGGTGCGGCCATAGCGCAAGGCCAGGCCTTTGCGGTAGACGTGCTTGAGCTTGCCGATGTTCGAGCTGCCGTACTCGGCGATCGGGATGTCCTCTTCGGCCGGCAACGTGCATGGCATCGATGGGCTCCACAGGTACTCGTCGCCCAGCTTGCTGTAGACGAAACGGTGGGTCTGTTCGAGGCTTTCGAGCACTTTAGCCGGGTCGGCCAGCGCGGGGGTGATGAACTCCAGCAGCGACTCGGAATAGTCAGTGGTGATCTGCTCGTTGGTCAGCGCCGATCCCAGTGCATCCGGGTGCGGAGTCTGGGCCAGGCGACCTTCGTCGGTCACGCGCAGGCATTCGCGCTCAATACCGTGCAGGCACTGCTTGAGCAGGGGAAGATTGGCGCCGAGCAGGCTCAGGCGGCGGTTGAGGAGTTCGCTCAAGATGTATTCCTTCACGCGTCAGTCGCCCCAATATGGGGGTAGAGATAACGGTCTACAAGGGTAGGGAGAAAGGAACTGGCGTTGTCGCCTGGTTTACGCGGATCCAGCAGTGCCAGCGCACTGCTGAAAATACCGCAGATACTGCTTGGTGAGCTAGAGAACCGCAAAGGTTCCTTGCGCCTTGGCCACCAGTTTGTCGCCCTGGACTACGTCGGCGTCGACCACCAGGGTACGCCGCCCGGCATGCAGCACGCGGGCGGTGCACAGGACCTCGCCGTCACTGACGGCGCGCATGTAGTTGATCTTGCATTCGATGGTGACGCTTTGCTGGTCAAAGCCATGGTTGGCCGAACAGGCCAGGCCCATGGCGATATCCACCAGGCTGAAAATAGCCCCGCCGTGCAGCTTCTGGCCACGGTTGCGCAACTGCGGCTGCAGCGCCAGGGCGACCTCGGCAACGCCGGGCTCCAGGCGTTGCAGGCGGCAGCCAAGGAGCTGGCTGAAGGCGCTTTCGACATATTCGCGTGGTATGTCCATCACTTCTTCTTCAGCTGCTTGGCGTTGGCGAACAGCGCGGCCATGGCGTTGTTGGCCGGGGCCGCGGTAGCGGTTTCACGTTGGCGCGGCGCCTGTTGCTGGCGGTTGCCTGCCGGGCCACGGTTACCGCCGCGGTTGCCTTCGACCTTTTCGCCCGGGGTGTCGCTCATGCGCATCGACAAGCCCACACGCTTGCGCGGGATGTCCACCTCCATGACCTTGACCTTGACCACGTCGCCGGCCTTGACCGCCTCACGCGGGTCCTTGACGAACTTCTCCGACAGCGCCGAGATATGCACCAGGCCGTCCTGGTGCACGCCGATATCGACGAAGGCACCGAAGTTGGTGACGTTGGTCACCACGCCTTCGAGGATCATGCCTGGCTCCAGGTCCTTGAGGTCTTCGACGCCATCCTGGAAGGTGGCGGTCTTGAACTCCGGGCGGGGGTCGCGGCCGGGCTTGTCCAGCTCCTGCAGGATGTCGGTCACGGTCGGCAGGCCGAAGGTTTCGTCGGTGAAACGCTTGGGGTCCAGGCGCTTGAGGAAGCTGCTGTCGCCGATCAGCGAGCGAATGTCGCGGTCGGTATCGGCGGCGATGCGCTGTACCAGGGGGTAGGCTTCGGGGTGAACCGCCGAGGCGTCCAGCGGGTTGTCGCCGTTCATCACCCGCAGGAAGCCGGCAGCCTGCTCGAAGGTTTTCTCGCCCAGGCGGCTGACCTTTTTCAGCGCCGCGCGGGTGGCGAACGGGCCGTTGGCGTCGCGGTGCGCGACAATGTTCTGTGCCAGCGTGGCGTTAAGCCCGGAGATGCGCGTCAGCAGCGCCACCGAGGCGGTATTCACATCCACGCCCACGGCGTTCACGCAGTCCTCGACCACGGCGTCCAGGCCACGGGCCAGCTTCAACTGCGAGACGTCGTGCTGGTACTGGCCGACGCCGATAGATTTCGGGTCGATCTTCACCAGTTCAGCCAACGGATCCTGCAGGCGGCGGGCAATCGATACGGCGCCGCGGATCGATACGTCCAGGTCCGGGAATTCGCGGGCGGCCAGTTCCGATGCCGAGTAAACCGACGCGCCGGCTTCGGAAACCATGACCTTGGTGATTTTCAGGGCTGGATATTTCTTGACCAGTTCGGCGACCAGCTTGTCGCTTTCGCGGCTGGCGGTACCGTTGCCGATGGCAATCAGCTCTACCGAGTGTTTGGCGCACAGCGCGGCCATGATGGCGATGGTCCGGTCCCAGTCGTTTTTCGGGGCGTGCGGGTAGACCGTGGTGTGGTCCAGCAGCTTGCCGGTGGCGTCGACCACGGCGATCTTGCAGCCAGTGCGCAGGCCAGGGTCGAAGCCCAGTGTGGCGCGCGGGCCGGCCGGGGCCGCCAGCAGCAGGTCGTGCAGGTTGTGGGCGAACACGTTGATCGCCTCGCCTTCGGCGTTGTCGCGCAGTTCGCCGAACAGGTCGGTTTCCAGGTGGGTGTAGAGCTTGACCTTCCAGGTCCAGCGCACCACTTCAGCCAGCCATTTGTCGGCCGGGCGGCTGCGGTTCTCGATGCCGACGTGGTTGCTGATCATCAGCTCGCACGGGTGCAGGGTACCGGGCAGTTCTTCACCGACTTTCAGCGAAGCGCTCAGCACGCCCTCGTTGCGCCCGCGGAAAATTGCCAGGGCGCGGTGCGAAGGGGCGGTGCGCAACAGCTCGTCATGGGCGAAGTAGTCGCGGAACTTGGCGCCTTCTTCTTCCTTGCCGGCCACCACGCGGGCACTGAGCACGGCTTCCTGCTTGAGGAAGCTGCGCAGTTTGTCGAGCAACGCGGCGTCCTCGGCAAAGCGCTCCATGAGGATGTACTTGGCGCCTTCCAGGGCGGCCTTCACGTCGGCCACGCCCTTGTCGGCATCGACGAAGCGTGCCGCTTCGCTTTCCGGGGTCAGTGACGGGTCGTTGAACAGGCCGTCGGCCAGCTCGCCGAGGCCGGCTTCGAGGGCGATCTGGCCCTTGGTGCGGCGCTTCTGCTTGTACGGCAGGTACAGGTCTTCGAGGCGGGTCTTGGTGTCGGCCAGCTTGATTTCGCGGGCCAGTTCCGGGGTCAGCTTGCCCTGTTCCTCGATGCTGGAGAGGATGCTGGCGCGGCGTTCGTCGAGTTCGCGCAGGTAGCGCAGGCGCTCTTCCAGATGGCGCAGCTGGGTGTCGTCCAGGCTACCGGTCACTTCCTTGCGGTAACGGGCGATGAAAGGCACGGTCGAGCCTTCGTCCAACAGGCCCACGGCCGCCTCGACCTGCTGGGGGCGTACGCCCAGTTCCTCGGCGATACGGCTGTTGATGCTGTCCATGTAAACCACCTGACATTTGTGAATACGGGGGTCGCCTATGGGCTTTCGCCCGGCGGCGCAGGATGAAAGCGGCGCATTATACCCATCGCAAACCGCTTGCGGTGATGGCGCCCGGCCAGTCGGAACTGGCGCCCGGGGAAAAATCTGCTAACAATGCTCACGGCACGCGTTGCAATGGCTACGCCATAATGCGCGGCGATCTCAGAGGAGTTATTCATGACCGGCACGCCGAACACCGCAGAAGGTGAAAAGATTCTCATCGTCGACGACGATCCAGGGCTGAGCAGCCTGCTGGAACGTTTCTTCACCAGCAAAGGCTACCGAGCCCGCGCGGTGCCCAACACCGAACAGATGGACCGCCTGCTGTCCCGCGAGGTCTTCAACCTGGTGGTGCTGGACCTGATGCTGCCGGGCGAAGACGGCCTGTCGGCGTGCAAGCGCCTGCGCCAGCACAACAACCAGATCCCGATCATCATGCTCACTGCCAAGGGTGACGAGCTCAGCCGCATCAAGGGCCTGGAGCTGGGTGCCGATGACTACCTGGGCAAGCCGTTCAACCCGGACGAGCTGATGGCCCGGGTCAAGGCCGTGCTGCGCCGCCAGGCACCCACCGTGCCAGGGGCACCGGGTAGCGAAGACGAGTCGGTCACCTTCGGCGACTACGAGTTGTCGCTGGCCACCCGCGAACTCAAGCGTGGCGACGAAGTGCACATGCTCACCACCGGTGAGTTCGCCGTGCTCAAGGCGCTGGTCATGCATGCCCGCGAGCCGCTGACCCGCGACAAGCTGATGAACCTGGCCCGTGGCCGTGAATGGGATGCCCTGGAGCGCTCCATCGACGTTCAGATTTCGCGCCTGCGGCGCATGATCGAGCCCGACCCGTCCAAGCCCCGCTACATCCAGACCGTGTGGGGCGTGGGCTACGTGTTCGTGCCGGACGGAAACGCCGGAAAGTGATGCCTGACCGTCGATGAAAACACCGCTCTGGTTTCCGCAAAGCTTCTTCGCCCGCACCCTGTGGCTGGTGTTGATCGTTGTCCTGTTCTCCAAGGCCCTGACCCTGGTCTACCTGCTGATGAACGAGGACGTACTGGTCGACCGGCAGTACAGCCACGGTGTGGCGCTGACTTTGCGCGCGTATTGGGCTGCCGACGAAGAAAACCGCGACAAGATCGCCGAGGCGGCAGGCCTCATTCGTGTGACCGGCTCGGGCGTGCCCGAAGGCGAGCAGCACTGGCCCTACAGCGAAATCTACCAACGCCAGATGCAGGCCGAGCTGGGCGAGGACACCGAAGTACGCCTGCGCATTCATGCGCCGCCGGCGCTGTGGGTAAATGCGCCGAGCCTGGGCCCGGGCTGGTTGAAGGTGCCGTTGTACCCGCACCCGCTACGCGGGCAGAAAATCTGGAACGTGCTGGGCTGGTTCCTGGCCATTGGCCTGTTGTCCACCGCTTCGGCGTGGATCTTCGTGCGGCAGTTGAACCAGCCGCTCAAGCGTCTGGTGTTCGCCGCCCGCCAGCTGGGCCAGGGGCGCAGCGTGCGGTTGCCGATCAGCGACACCCCCAGCGAGATGACCGAGGTGTACAGGGCCTTCAACCAGATGGCCGAAGACGTCGAGCAGGCCGGGCGTGAACGCGAGCTGATGCTGGCCGGGGTTTCGCATGACTTGCGTACACCGCTCACGCGCCTGCGTTTGTCGTTGTCGTTGCTCAACAGCGACAACGACCTGAGCGACGATATGGTCCGTGATATCGAAGACATGGACGCGATTCTCGACCAGTTCCTGGCGTTTATCCGTGATGGCCGGGACGAGCCGGTCGAAGAGGTCGACCTGGGGGACCTGGTGCGTGAGGTGGTCGCCCCCTACAACCAGCCGGAAGAACGTGTGCGCCTGTGCCTGGAGCCGATCCCGCCGTTCCCGCTGCGCCGCGTGTCGCTCAAGCGCATGTTGGGCAACCTGATCGGCAACGCCTTGCACCACGCGGGCAAAGGGGTCGAGGTGGCAGCCTATGTCTCGGGTGACGAAAGTGCGCCGTACGTGGTGCTGAGCGTGCTGGACCGCGGTACCGGCATTGACGAGTCGGAGCTGGAAACCATCTTCAACCCGTTCATCCGGGGTGACCGGGCGCGGGGTGGCAAGGGGACCGGGTTGGGGTTGGCCATCGTCAAGCGTATTGCGGCGCAGCATGGCGGCAATGTCGAGCTACGCAACCGGTCCGGGGGCGGTATCGAGGCGCGGGTGCGGTTGCCGTTGGGGCTGTTGCTGCCGCGTAACGCCGTTTGAGTTTGGTTGGCTGTGCCGGCCCTGTCGCCGGCAAGCCCACGGGGATCGCATCAGGTCTGACAGGTGTTTGCCAAAGGTATGCAGCGCCTGTTA
>NZ_AEWE02000093.1:0-1412 GCF_000190455.2 Pseudomonas sp. TJI-51 | reverse complement strand
TGAGGTGCGCCCCATTTGTTGGACAATCTTTGATTAGGCTGCTGCGGCCTGATTCCTGTATGCCACGGGACTCAGGCCGGCCAGCCCCATCTTGATTCGGTCATGGTTGTAGTAATCGATGTATTCATCGATTGCAGCGCTCAGATCCTCGATGCTGGCGAAACGCTGACCATGATACATCTCGGTCTTCAGTGTGCCGAAGAAACTCTCCATTCGCGCATTGTCCAGGCAGTTGCCTTTGCGTGACATGCTCTGCTCCAGTCCCATCTCCTCTAGTCGATTCCGGTAGCGGTAGTACTGATACTGCCAGCCCTGGTCGGAGTGCAGCATAGGCCTGGCCCCTTCCGGTAGCCGTGACAACGCCTGCTCGAGCATCTGACCGACCAATGGATAGTGCGGCGAGGTGTCGATCTGGTGCGCCACGATCTCACCATTGAACAGGTCCAGCACCGGAGAGAGATACAGCTTTTCACCCGCCACCTTGAATTCGGTCACGTCCGTTACCCACCTCCTGTTTGGCTCCTCTGCCGTAAACTTGCGCTCCATCTTGTTGGGAGCGATGCGTCCGGGCTCGCCACGATAGGACTTGTACTTCTTCACGCGCACCGTGCATTTGAGGTCGAGTTCGGCCATCAGTCGCCGCACGACCTTACTGTTAACTGCGTGGCCGACGCTGTGCAATGTCGCTGTCATGCGCCGATAGCCGTAGCGACCTTTATGCCGCTGCTGAATCTCACGGATACGGTCCTTGAGCGCAGCCAGCTTGTCACCGGCGGCCATCAACTTGCGCTGGTAGTAATACGTACTGCGCGCCAGTCCGGCCAGCTTGAGCAGGCCGTCGAGCGGGAAGCGGGTGCGTAGGGCCGAGATGATCAGGACTTTTTCTTCTCGGCCCTCTTCTGTCTCGCCTTCTCCTCGCGCAGTTCTTTTAACTTTTTTAGGTAGGCGATCTCCATCTCGGCGTGACGCAGCTTGGCCAGCAGTTCGGCGTACGAGAGTTCTTCCTCGGACTTGGGCGAGGTGCTGGCGGGTGGGGTGGATGGTTTGATCATGACGTTTCGCGGTCCCTTGTTCCCTGCTATCAGAGCTTTGATACCGCCACTGTAGTACTGCGCTTCCCATATGCCTATCTGGCTGGAATGCGTCAGGTTGAAAACAGCCGCCGTTTCGCGCAACGACAACTTGTCGCGCCATTTTCGCTCAAGCACCGAGAGCTTGAACTCAGGGCTGAAAGTCTGCGCGTGTCTGGACAGGCTGGCCTCGCCATGGATGCGGTAGGCCTGTACCCAGCGGCGCAGTAAGGAGGGATCCATCTGGAACTGTGCGGCTATGAAACGGTAGCCAATGCCACGTTGCAGAAAAGCCTGGATGGCGGAAAGCTTGAACTGTCTGGTGTACTTGCTCATATGAAA
>NZ_AEWE02000092.1:8942-17059 GCF_000190455.2 Pseudomonas sp. TJI-51 | reverse complement strand
AGAATCTCCCACAGGGGCTGTGTTGCCTTCACGTTGGCGCACTACCTGTGGGAGCGGCTTTAGCCGCGAAAGGGCCGGTAGCACTAACAGTGCCGGTAAGCCTCAAGCGCTTTCAGCCGCTGCGCTTTGAGCGCTTCGCCCAGTGCCTGGCCAGTCAGCCCTGCCTGCACAAGCGGCTTCACATCCACCGCCCGCGCCGCTGCCGCAGCGCCACGCAAGTACTCGCCCTGTGGATAACCCGCTTTGCAATTCCCCAGTGCCACCATCTCGCAGGCAGCCAGGAAATCCTCAAACCGCTGCGGGCGCCGGTACACATCGAACTTCTGCAACAGCGCCAGCAGTGACATGGCAGGCAGCTGCAGCGCCTGATCCGCCTGCACCAGGCACTCCCCCGTCAGCAGGGCCAGCTCCTGGCATTCCCGCGGCGCCTTGAGGCGTTGGTTGACGGTCTTGATCGAGGCGGGGGGCAACTGGTGCAACAGGCAGGCCCAGCGCACGTGCAGGGGCTGGTGATGCGCAGCTGCTTGTTCCAGCGCAGCCAGGGCTTGGGGAGCGCTATCAAGCTCAGGCAACAGTTCCCGGAGGGCGGCGCACGCATGCAGGACCTGGAAGAACACCTGCGGCTGCGCCTCCATCAGCGCGCGCTCGATCTCCTTCCAGCTGCGCTCTGCAGTCAATGCCTGCAATTCGCCCGAGGCACTGATCTGGCGCATCAGCTCCAAGGTTTCATCGGCCACCCGAAAGCCCAAGGGTGCATAGCGCGCAGCAAAGCGCGCCACCCGCAGCACACGCAGGGGGTCTTCAGCGAACGCTGGGGAAACGTGGCGTAACAGGCGTTGGTCCAGATCCCGCGCGCCCTGGTAAGGGTCATGAACCTGCCCGGCCTCATCCTCGGCCATGGCATTGATGGTCAGGTCGCGGCGGATCAGGTCTTCTTCCAGGGTTACGTCGGGGCTGGCATGGAAGGTGAAGCCACCGTAGCCGCGCCCGCTTTTGCGTTCGGTACGGGCCAGGGCGTATTCCTCGCCGGTTTTCGGGTGCAGGAATACCGGGAAGTCGGCGCCGACCGGGCGGTAACCCTTGGCCAGCATTTCCTCGACGCTGGCACCGACCACCAGCCAGTCGATATCGCTGACCGGTCGGCCGAGCAGGCGGTCACGTACGGCACCGCCAACCTTGTAAATGTGCATGAGCAACTCTCCATAACTGCCGACAGCATAACCCGCCGGCAGTCATGGCGTGGCTTCAGAGATGGTGAATCACCGCCAGGTCCATGCGGCCGTATTCGCCGCCGTCGCCGTGCTCGCCGCGTGGCGGCATGTGGTGGGTCTTGACCACCTGCTCGCCTTGCACGGTCTCCAGGTGGATATCGAAGCCCCACAGCCGATGCAGGTGCTTGAGGACTTCGTCGGTCGAGTCGCCGAGCGGTTTGCGGTTGTGCTGCTGGTGACGCAGGGTGAGGGAGCGGTCCCCACGGCGGTCGACACTCCAGATCTGCACGTTCGGCTCACGGTTGCCCAGGTTGTACTGAGCTGCCAGTTGCTCGCGAATGAGCCGGTAACCCGACTCGTCGTGAATGGCCGGTACCAGCAGATCGTCCCGTTGGTCATCATCGAGAATGCTGAACAGCTTGAGGTCGCGCATTACCTTGGGCGACAGGTATTGCAGGATGAAACTCTCGTCCTTGAAGCTGCTCATGGCGAACTTGATGGTAGAAAGCCAATCACTGCCGGCAATGTCGGGGAACCAGTGGCGATCCTCTTCGGTTGGGTTCTCGCACATGCGGCGGATGTCGGTGTACATCGCAAAGCCCAGCGCGTAAGGGTTGATGCCGCTGTAGTACGGGCTGTCGAAACCAGGCTGGAACACCACACTGGTGTGCGACTGCAGGAACTCCATCATGAAGCCTTCGGTTATCAGCCCCTCGTCGTACAAGTCGTTCATCAGGGTGTAGTGCCAGAAGGTTGCCCAGCCTTCGTTCATCACCTGGGTCTGGCGCTGCGGGTAGAAATACTGGGCTATCTTGCGCACGATGCGCACCACTTCCCGTTGCCAGGGTTCCAGCAGCGGGGCGTTCTTTTCGATGAAATACAGGATGTTTTCCTGCGGCTCGGCGGGGAAGCGCCCTTCATCGCGGTCATTGCCCTTGTCGGCGCTTTTCGGGATGGTCCGCCACAGGTCGTTGATCTGCCGCTGCAGGTGTTCCTCCCGCTCCTGTTGCCGGCGCCGCTCCTCTTCGGCGGAAATAGGGTAGGGCCGCTTGTAGCGGTCTACGCCGTAGTTCATCAGGGCATGGCAGGAGTCGATCAGGTCTTCCACGGCGTCAATGCCGTGGCGTTCCTCGCACTGCGCGATGTACTGCTTGGCGAACACCAGGTAGTCGATGATCGAGCTGGCATCCGTCCAGGTGCGGAACAGGTAGTTGCCTTTGAAGAAGCTGTTATGCCCATAGCAGGCATGGGCGATCACCAGTGCCTGCATGCACATGGTGTTCTCTTCCATCAGGTAAGCGATGCAGGGGTCGGAGTTGATCACGATCTCGTAGGCCAGGCCCATCTGGCCACGGCTATAGGACTTTTCCGTGCTGAGGAACTGCTTGCCGTAGGACCAGTGGTGATAGCCCAGCGGCATGCCGACGGAAGCGTAGGCGTCCATCATCTGCTCGGCCGTGATCACCTCGATCTGGTTGGGGTAGGTGTCCAGGGCGTAGCGCTCGGCCAGGCGGCTGATTTCCCGGTCGTAGGTCTGGATCAGTTCGAACGTCCATTCGGACCCGGTGGAAATGGGTTGGCGTCTCTGTGCTCTGGCGGTCATGTGGCTAACCTGCGCTGGAAGAGTTCACGGAAGACCGGGTAGATGTCGCCGGCCGATACCAGCTGCTGTTGGGCAAACGTGTCGGGGAAGGCCTCGCCGATGCGTTCGTATTCGTACCACAGCGCCTGGTGCTCACGGGGGGTGATTTCGACGTAAGTGTAGTACTGCACGTGCGGCATGATCTGCTTGGCCAGGATATCGCGGCAGATTGGCGAGTCGTCGTTCCAGTTGTCGCCGTCGGACGCCTGGGCAGCATAGATGTTCCAGTCACTGGCCGGGTAGCGTTCAGCCATGATCTCCTGCATTAGCTTGAGTGCGCTGGAAACGATGGTGCCCCCGGTTTCCCGCGAGTAGAAAAATTCTTCCTCGTCCACTTCGCGGGCACTGGTGTGGTGGCGAATGAACACGACTTCGATGCGGTCGTAATTACGCTTGAGGAACAGATACAGCAGGATGAAGAAGCGCTTGGCGATGTCTTTGGTCGCCTGGGTCATCGAACCGGACACGTCCATCAGGCAGAACATCACCGCCTTTGAGCTGGGGTTGGGTTGCTTGACCAGCAGGTTGTACTTGAGGTCGAAGGTGTCGAGAAACGGCAGGCGGTTGATGCGTGCCTTGAGGCGCTCGATTTCCTGTTCGATTTCCTGGATATCGGTGAAATTGTCCGGTTCCTCTGCGCGCAGGCGCGCCAGCTCTTTCTGTGCTTCGCGCAGCAGGGCACGGCTGCTGCCGGTCAGGGCGATACGTCGGGCGTGGGCCGAGCGCAGGGTGCGCACGATGTTGATGCGCGACGGGTTGCCTTCGTTGGCGATACCGGCGCGCACAGTTTTGAAGGTGTCGGCACCGGTCAGGTGGCGTTTGACCAGGTTGGGCAATTCGAGGTCTTCGAACATGAATTCGAGGAACTCTTCCTGGGTGATCTGAAAGACGAATTCGTCCATGCCTTCGCCGGAGTTGCCGGCCTTGCCACGGCCGCCGCCACCCCCGCCGCCGCCTTGCGGCCTGGGTATGTGTTCACCGGCAGTGAACTCCTTGTTGCCGGGGTGCACGATGGTCTGTTTGCCCCCGCGGCCATGGTGCAGCACCGGTTCGTCGATATCACGCCCGGGAATGCTGATCTGCTCGCCGTGTTCCATGTCCATGATGGAGCGGCGGCTCACCGCCTCTTCGACGGCCTTCTTGATGTGTTCGCGGTACCGCCGCAGGAAGCGCTGGCGGTTGACCGTGCTCTTGTTCTTGCCGTTCAGGCGGCGGTCTATAACGTAGCTCATGGTCCCTCCGGTAGCTGGAGCAGCTGCAAGCCACAAGCCCTCGACGCCAAGCGGTAAGCTTCAAGCTGCAAGTAAAAGCAGCCATCGCTGCCGCAGATGCTGGCGCCTGGCATGCGCCGGCGCCAGCCAGCTTGTGGCTTGCAGCTTGTAGCTTGGCACTAGGCGGCTTGCCGCTTTATTGCGATTTCCTGACCCGCAGGTACCATTCCGACAGCAGGCGCACCTGCTTGTCGGTATAACCACGCTCCACCATTCGGGTGACGAAGTCGTTGTGTTTCTTCTGGTCCTCTTTGCTGGCTTTGGCATTGAAGCTGATGACCGGCAGCAGGTCTTCGGTGTTGGAGAACATTTTCTTCTCGATCACCACCCGCAGTTTTTCGTAGCTCAGCCAGCTTGGGTTCTTGCCATTGTTGTTGGCGCGTGCGCGCAGTACGAAGTTGACGATCTCGTTGCGGAAGTCTTTCGGGTTGCTGATGCCGGCCGGCTTCTCGATTTTCTCCAGCTCTTCGTTGAGCGCGATGCGGTTGAGGATCTCGCCGGTTTCCGGGTCGCGGTATTCCTGGTCCTGGATCCAGAAGTCGGCGTACAGCACATAGCGGTCGAAGATGTTCTGGCCGTATTCGCTGTAGGACTCCAGGTACGCTGTCTGGATTTCCTTGCCGATGAACTCGATGTAGCGCGGTGCCAGGTACTCCTTCAGGTAGCGCAGGTAGCGTTCGCGCACTTCTGCAGGGAACTGTTCCTGTTCGATCTGCTGCTCCAGCACATACAACAGGTGCACGGGGTTGGCGGCAATTTCGTGTGGGTCGAAGTTGAACACTTTGGACAGGATCTTGAAGGCGAAGCGGGTCGACAGGCCATTCATGCCCTCGTCGACGCCGGCCGAGTCGCGGTATTCCTGAATCGACTTGGCCTTCGGATCGGTGTCCTTGAGGTTTTCACCGTCGTACACGCGCATTTTCGAATAGATATTGGAGTTTTCAGGCTCTTTGAGCCGCGACAGCACCGTGAATTGCGCCAGCATTTTCAGCGTGTCCGGAGCGCAATGGGCCTTGGACAGCGAACTGTTGACCAGCAATTTGTCGTAGATCCTGATTTCGTCGCTGACGCGCAGGCAGTACGGCACTTTGACGATGTAGATCCGGTCGATGAACGCTTCGTTGTTCTTGTTGTTACGGAAGGTGTGCCACTCCGATTCGTTGGAGTGGGCCAGCAGGATGCCGGTGTACGGGATGGCCCCGAGGCCTTCGGTACTGTTGTAGTTACCTTCCTGGGTGGCGGTGAGCAAGGGGTGCAGGACCTTGATCGGCGCCTTGAACATTTCCACGAATTCCATCAGGCCCTGGTTGGCCCGGCACAGTGCCCCCGAGTAGCTGTAGGCGTCGGCGTCGTTCTGTGGGTATTCCTCGAGCTTGCGAATGTCGACCTTGCCGACCAGGGCAGAGATGTCCTGGTTGTTTTCATCGCCCGGTTCGGTCTTGGCGATGGCGATCTGGTTGAGGATGGAAGGGTAGAGCTTGACCACTTTGAATTTGGAAATATCGCCGCCGAACTCCTGCAGCCGCTTGGTTGCCCAGGGCGACATGATGGTGTTGAGGTAGCGCCGCGGGATGCCGAACTCTTCCTCGAGAATGGCCCCGTCTTCGGTGGCGTTGAACAGGCCCAATGGCGATTCGAACACCGGTGAGCCCTTGATGGCGTAGAACGGTACGCGCTCCATCAGCTGCTTGAGTTTTTCCGCCAGCGACGATTTGCCGCCACCTACCGGGCCCAGCAGGTAGAGGATCTGTTTCTTCTCTTCCAGGCCCTGGGCGGCGTGGCGGAAGTAGGACACGATCTGGTCGATGCACTCTTCCATGCCATGGAAGTCGGCAAAGGCTGGATAGCGGCGGATCACCTTGTTGGAAAAAATGCGCGACAGCCTGGAGTTGGTAGAGGTGTCGATCAGCTCTGGCTCACCGATGGCCAGCAACAGCCGTTCGGCCGCCGATGCGTAGGCACTGCGATCCTCTTTGCACAGCTCGAGGTACTCCTGCAGCGAGAGTTCTTCCTGGCGCGTTGACTCGAAACGTTGTTGGAAGTGGCTAAAAATACTCATGACGTCACCTCGCTCGATACGTGGAGACGACGCCGGATCAGTCAGCTGATGCTGGCAAGCAACCGGGTTCGCCAGTTGCTGTATACCCCCCAGAACACCCTGTTACGCTACCGATGACCCGCACGCCGGTGTACCGGCTCTCCCCTTTTTTGGATGGCCTGAGCTTAAGCGTAGTTGGTTATCTGCAAGGTCAAGGGGCGAGGAGTGCAGAAGTTACGAACGACCGTTCGTCAGGTAAGCCGCAAGCCCGCGCAGGGCGCGGGCTGCAGTAAAAATGAAAATATTTATTCGGCAGCGCCTTGGGCTGTCTCGGCCGGGTAGGTGGTGCGCCACAGTTCAAAACCACCGTCGACGCTGTACACGTCCGAAAAGCCCTGGCCTACCAGGTAGGCGGCAGCGCTCTGGCTGGAGTTGCCGTGGTAGCAGACCACCAGGGTGGGGGCGTCGAGGTCGGCATTGCGGATGAACTCGGCAACCGAATGGTTATCCAGATGCCGGGCGCCGGTAATGTGGCCGGCAGCAAAGGCTTGCGAGTCACGGATATCGACCACGACCGCACCTTCTTGCTTGCGAAGCTCCAAGGCCTGCTCGGGAGGGATGCGCTTGAATTCGCTCATGGGTACTACTTCCTTCAGGTGTGGTCATTGAGTGTAGTGGGTTGTGCCGGCTGGCGCAGGGTGCCGTCGGCGGCGCAGTCGCAGCGGTGGTATTGGCCGCTGTCGAGGTTGTACAGGGTCATGGCGCCGCCCCACACGCAGCCGGTGTCCAGGGCGATGACGTCAGGCTGGTCGACGCGCCCTTCAAGGGCGGCCCAGTGGCCGAAGATGATCTTCACGTGCCGCGAGCGGCGGTCCTTGTGGGCAAACCAGGGTTTGTAGCCTTTGGGCGCGGTGCCCAGGCCTTCCTTGCTTTTGAGGTCGAGTTTGCCTTCTGCGGTGCAGAAGCGCATGCGCGTGAAGTAGTTGGTGATGACCCGCAGGCGCTCGATACCGGTGAGGTTCTTGCTCCACTTGTTCGGCTCGTTGCCGTACATGCCATCCAAGTACAACTTCAGGCGAGTGTCATCGCGCAGCACCTGTTCCACCTCGTCAGCCAGCTTCAGGGCTTGCCCGAGCGTCCACTGCGGCGGGATGCCGGCATGAACCATGGCAACGCCCCGCGCCTCATCGTAGTGCAGCAGCTTTTGCTGGCGCAGCCAGTCGAACAACTGATCCGCATCTGGCGCTTCGATGATCTCGCGCAAGGTGTCGCTTTTCTTCAGGCGCTCGACGTTATGCCAGGCGGCCAGCAGGTGCAGGTCGTGGTTGCCCAGCACGCAGACCAGGGACTGGCGCATGGAGTACAGAAAGCGCAGCGTTTGCAGTGACTCGGGGCCGCGGTTGACCAGGTCGCCCACCAGCCACAGGCGGTCCACGGCGGGATCGAAGCGTACGCGTTCGAGCAGGCATTTGAGTGGCTGCAGGCAGCCCTGCAGGTCGCCGACGGCGTAAGTGGCCATCAGTGCAGGGCCCCGGGCACCGCCAGGCGAAACGGGGCGATCTCGGCATCGAAACGTTTACCGTCTTCGGCAAACATCTGGTAGCTGCCCTGCATGGTGCCTACGCGGGTGCTGATGACAGCCCCACTGCTGTAGGTGTGGCTCTGGCCCGGCTCGATATTGGGCTGCTGGCCGACCACCCCGGCGCCGCGCACTTCTTCGACCTTGCCGTCACCGTTGGTGATCAGCCAGTGGCGCGACAGCAGTTTGGCTTTCAGCGAGCCGTTGTTCTGCACAGTGATGGTGTAGGCGAAAGCGAAACGACTGTTTTCCGGGTCGGATTGCTCTATGAGGTAGCGGGTCACGACGCTGACGTCGATTTGATAGCGGGGGTCGGACATGCAAGGGCCTTGGGCGAACTGACGCAATAATGCAGTCTAGGCCATTGGCGGGGGGG
>NZ_AEWE02000092.1:7116-8832 GCF_000190455.2 Pseudomonas sp. TJI-51 | reverse complement strand
CGGGCGTGCCCGCGAAGAGGTCGGATCAGGTCGAATCAGGCTTTGGGCTGATCGGCCAACTGATCGGCCAGGCGCACGAAGGCGGCCAGGTCCAGCTGCTCCGGGCGCAGGCTGCCATCCACGCCGGCAGCTTCGATGGCCGCGCTGTCGAGCAGGCCCTTCATGGTGTTGCGCAGTGTTTTGCGGCGCTGGTTGAACGCGTCACGCACCACCCGCTCCAGCAGTTGTGCATCTTTGGCCGGGTGAGGCAGCACTTCGTGCGGCACCAGCCGCACGATGGCCGAATCCACTTTCGGTGGCGGGTTGAACGCCCCAGGGCCAACGTTGAACAGGTGTTCCACGCGGCAGTGGTACTGCACCATGATCGACAACCGCCCCCAATCACCACCGCCAGGGCCGGCGGCCATGCGCTCGACCACTTCCTTCTGCAGCATGAAGTGCATGTCGCGGATCAGCCCGGCATGGCTGAGCAGGTGGAAGATCAGCGGCGTGGAGATGTTATAGGGCAGGTTACCCACCACCTTGAGGCTGCGCGGCGGGACGCCCAGCCGGTTGAAGTCGAACTTCAGGGCGTCGCCCTGGTGCAGGCGGAAATTGCTGCGGTCAGCGAACTTGTGCTGCAGGATCGGCACCAGGTCCTTGTCCAGCTCGACCACGTCCAGTTGCGCGCCGCTGCCCAGCAGGCCCTCGGTCAGGGCGCCCTGGCCCGGGCCGATTTCCAGCAAGTGTTCGCCAGGCTTGGCGTGGATAGCGCGCAGGATACGGTCGATGATGCCGGCGTCGTGCAGGAAGTTCTGGCCGAAGCGCTTGCGCGCCCGGTGTTGGTATTGCTCGTTCATGGTCGGTTCTCGGCCATCTGGTAGGCGGTTTCCAGCGCGACGCGCAGGCTGCCGGTGTCGACCTTGCCGCTGCCGGCCAGGTCCAGGGCGGTGCCGTGGTCAACCGAGGTACGGATGATCGGCAGGCCCAAGGTCACGTTCACGGCCGCACCAAAACCCTTGTACTTGAGTACGGGCAGGCCTTGGTCGTGGTACATCGCCAGCACCGCGTCGCAGTGCTCCAGATATTTGGGGGTAAACAGGGTATCGGCCGGCAGCGGCCCGCGCAGGTCCATGCCTTCGGCGCGCAGGCGGGCCAGGGTCGGCTCGATGATGTCGATTTCTTCGCGGCCCAGGTGGCCGCCTTCGCCGGCATGCGGGTTGAGGCCGCACACCAGGATGCGTGGGGCGGTGATGCCGAACTTGTCGCGCATGTCTGCATGCAGGATGCGGGTAACCCGCTCGACGCGCTCGGCAGTGATGGCGTCGGCGATGTCCCGCAGCGGCAGGTGGGTGGTAACCAGGGCCACGCGCAGGCCGCGGGTCGCCAGCATCATCACCACTTGTGCGGTTTGGGTCAGTTCGGCGAGGAATTCGGTGTGCCCGGAAAAGGCGATGCCGCTCTCGTTGATCACACCCTTGTGCACGGGGGCGGTGATCATCCCGGCGAAGTGCCCGTCCAGGCAGCCCTGGCCTGCACGGGTCAGGGTTTGCAGCACGAACGCGGCGTTGGCCGTGTCGAGCTGGCCCGGTGTTACCGGGGCCGCCAGCGGTGTATCCCAAACATACAGGCTGCCCGCTGGCGCTGGCTGCTCGGGCCATTGGCCCGGGGCAACCGGCAACAGGTCGACAGCCAGCCCCAGCTGGGTGGCCCGCTCGGCGAGCAGGTCACGGCTGG
>NZ_AEWE02000092.1:2596-7016 GCF_000190455.2 Pseudomonas sp. TJI-51 | reverse complement strand
GGCTTCACTGGGCGGCCTGGTCGGCGCCAGGCAGCTTGATTTCAACGTAGGCTTCGTCGCGGATCTGGCGCAGCCAGGTTTGCAGCTCTTCGTCGTATTTGCGGTTACGCAGCACGTTCAGGGCCTGTTGCTCACGCGCCTGCTCGGTGCTGTCGGTGGCCCGACGGCCCAGTACTTCCAGCACGTGCCAGCCATACTGGGTTTTGAACGGCTTGGTCACAACGCCTTGCTGGGCGTTGGCCATCTGCTCGCGGAACTCGGGCACCAGGCTGTTCGGGTCGACCCAGTTGAGGTCACCGCCGTTGAGCGCTGAGCCCGGGTCTTCCGAGTAGCTTTTCGCCAGTTCGGCGAAGTCTTCGCCGTTCTTGATGCGTTCGTACAGGCGCTCGGCCAGTTGCTCGGTGGCCGCGTCGCTGCGGATCTCGCTTGGCTTGATCAGGATGTGGCGCACGTGCACTTCGTCGCGCAGCACGTTCTCGCTGCCACCACGCTTCTCTTCCAGCTTGAGGATGATGAAGCCGTTGGGGATGCGGATCGGCTGGGTGATTTCACCCACGGGCATGCTGCTGAGCATCTTGGCGAAGTCTGGTGGCAGCTGGGCCGCTTTACGCCAACCCATCTCGCCGCCTTCCAGGGCGTTTTCGCTGGCGGAGCGGGCGATGGCCAGTTGGCCGAAGTCCGCGCCTTGCTTGAGTTGCTGGTACACCTCGCCCACCTGGCGTGCAGCCTTCTGGATGTCTGCCGAGTTGGCGGCTTCCGGGGTGGGGATCAGGATGTTGGCCAGGCGGTACTCTTCCGACATCTGCATCTTGCCCATGTCGGAGTTGAGGAAGTTCTTCACTTCCTGCTCCGACACCTGGATGCGCTCGGCCACGCGGCGTTGGCGCACGCGGCTGATGATCATCTCGCGCTTGACCTGGTCGCGGGCGTCGTCGAACGACAGGCCGTCATGGGCCAACGCTGCGCGGAACTGGTCCAGCGACATGCCGTTGCGCTGGGCAATGGTGCCGATGGCCTGGTTCAGTTCTTCGTCGGTGATGCGAATGCCGGAGCGTTCGCCAATCTGCAGTTGCAGGTTTTCGACGATCAGGCGTTCCAGTACCTGCTGTTCCAGGGCGCCGGCGGGCGGCACGCTGCCGCCGCGCTTGGCGATGGTTTGCTGAACCTCATGCACGCGCTGGTCCAGCTGGCTTTGCATGACCACGTCGTTGTCGACGATGGCCACCACGCGATCAAGCGGCTGTACCGCGGCATGCACCGCGCCACTCAGCAAAGCGACGCCCAGCAGCACTGGGCGCAGTCGATCAATAAGCTTGGTCTTCACGTTCACGGTAACCTTGAATGCCTTGGTCGAGGAAAGATTCGACCTTGTTGCCAACTACACCACCGAGGCCTTTCAGGACGATCTGAAGGAAGACACCGTGGTCGCCTTTTTCGTTCTGCGGAAGGGCCTGGCTGAAATCGTCGTAGTCGATCCAGTACCGGTTGACCAGACGCAGCTTCCAGCAGCAGTTGTCGTATTCGAAACCACCCATGGCTTCCAGGGTGCGGTTGCGGTTGTAGTCATGCTGCCAGCGGGCAATCACGCTCCACTGTGGCACGATCGGCCAGATGACCGAGAAATCGTGCTGCTGGATCTTGTAGTAATCCTTGATGTAGTTCGGATCGCCTGGGGTGCCATAGTCACCGCCGCCCACCTTCCAGGTACCCGTTGTCGAGTCGTAGGCGATGGTGTCGTTACGGTAGCGGTAGCCGAGGTTGACGATCTTGTTCGGGTTGTCTTCAGGCTGGTAGTGGAACATCGCGCTGCCCGAGCGGGTGCTGTGGCTGTCCGGGTCCCAGTTGAAGTCCGAATTGAAGCGCCAGTCGCGGTTGAAGTAGTAGTTGTACACCAGGGCGTATGGCGACACGTCGGACTGCGAGTCTTTGCGGGTGCGGTAGTCGATACCCGGCAACTGTACCTTGCGGTCTTTGAAGTAGTAGGCCTGGCCGATGCTGAAGTTCTGGCGCTCGAAGCCGTTGTCTTCGATCCAGCGGGTGGTGACACCCAGCGACAGCTTGTTCTCGTCGCCGATGCGGTCGGTGCCGCTGAAGCGGTTGTCGCGGAACAGCGAATCGTAGCTGAACAGGGTTTCGCCAGTATCGAACAGCGGGATGTCCTTCTGGTCCTTGTACGGGACGTACAGGTAGAACATGCGCGGTTCGAGGGTTTGACGGTAGTTGTTGCCAAACAGCGAGGTATTGCGGTCAAAGTACAGGCCGCTGTCGACGCTGAAGATCGGTACGTCGCGGCTTACGGAGCTGTCGTAGCTGCCGTAGGCGGTTGGATTTCGAGCTTCCAGGGCGATTGCATCGGCCTTGCCTTTGCTGTCGAGGTCCAGGTCGTACTGGGTGTAGGCATATTTCAGCTTGGGCGTCAGGAACCCATAGCTGGCCGTCATCGGGTAGCTGATGGACGGCGCCACATTCAGGCGGGTGCCGTTGGCCCGCTCGATGCCTTGGATGTTCTGATCAAGGCGACGACCGTCTGGCCCGGCTGTGAGGTCGAGGTTGCCATCCTTGTCGAACACGGTGTCGTTCTTCAAGTCACGCTCGAAGCGTACCGCTTCGGTCTCGTAACCCAGGTTCAGGCCGCCTGGCTGGAATGGCAGGGTACCGTTGAGGGTCAGCTGCGGCAGGCGGTCATACGGCGTGATCTGCGAAATGGTCGCCATTTCGTAGGCATGCACGTTCAGGCGCGCGGTGTAGCTGTCGCCACGGTAGGTCAGCGCGCCCTGCTGGTTCAGCACGTCGCGGCTTTCCACGCCGATCTGATCGGACTCCAGGTCCTGGAAGTAGAACGGGTCGCTGATGTCGGTGTAGTCCACCTCGGTCATCAGGCGTTCGTCCAGGCCACCCTTGTGCTGCCAGTTGACCATCCAGCGCTGGTCTTTGTAGTCCGTCTGGTCTTTGCGGTCGTCGTTCTTGTCGTTCAGGTACGCGCCGCCGAACTGGCCTTCGCTGGACTTGGTCAGGTAGCGGAATTCGCCTTCCATCAGCAAGCCGCGCTTGGTCATGTAGCGCGGGTACAACGTGGCGTCGTAGTTCGGCGCCAGGTTGAAGTAGTACGGCGTGACCAGCATGAAGCCGGTGTCGCTGCTGCTGCTGAACGAAGGTGGCAGGAAGCCGGACTGGCGACGATCGTCAATCGGGAAGTAGATGTACGGTGTGTAGAACACCGGGAAATCCTTGACCCGCAGGGTGACGTTGGTCGCGGTGCCGAAGCCGGTGGCCGGGTTCAGGGTGATGTTGTTGCCCTTCAGCTGCCAGGCGTTGCTGCCCGGTTCGCAGGTGGTGTACGTACCGTCCTTGAGGCGGATGATGGCGTTTTCGCCACGCTTGGCGTACAGGGCGCTGCCGCGGATATGCGACTTGTGCATCACGTATTCGGCGTTGTCGACCTGGGCTTCGCCCGTGTCGAGCTGAATCTGTGCCTGGTCACCGACTACCAGCGAGCCGTTGTCACGGATCTTGACGTTGCCTTTGAGCTCGCCACGGTTTTCGGCCTGGTACAGGTTGGCCTCGTCCGCTTCGGCCTGCATGCTGCCCTGGCGCATGACCACGTCACCGGCGAGGGTAGCGATCTGCTGCTCCTGCTGGTACTTGGACACCTTGGCATTGATGTAGGTCGGCGACTCGTCCTTGGGCGTGGTGTCGGCCATGCCTGGGCGAGTCGGCTCGATGTAGGCGCCACCGCAGTACGGGCCGGTTTCGGCCAGCTGTGCGGCAGTGAGCTTTTCACGCGGCACCCAGTCGAGGTGGCTGTAGTCTTCGCTGCGCGACTTCAGGCCGCGGCCTTTGGCCTCGGTGACCAGCATCGGCCGGTCCGCAGTTTCGCCTTCGCTCGCGGCTTCGGTGCCGCCGCTGACGGCGGCACCTTCGTGCACCGGGCGTGGCGGCAGGTTGCTGGCTGGGGTCTTGGGCTTGCAGTCCCAGCCGCCGGCGGCGGACACTTGGCAGTCAAACTGCTCGGCTGCCACCACGTACGATGTGGCCAGAGGTTGCAGGGCCAGCAGACCGCCGGTGACCAGCAACGGAAACTTTCTACGAAACGCGGGGGATTTCAATGCCATCTTATTAGTCCGGGCTTCCTGCGTGCCATCTGCCCGCGTGTGGGGCCGCACGCCTCTCGATGGTCTGAAAAAGATGCTGGATAATAAAGCATGACCCGCTTGACGGCTAGGGCCGTCGGAGACCCTTGTAATGCCTGAACACGATGTACGCCTGCAACAGCTGACGGTCTGGCTCGCCGAGCAGCTCGATGAACTTTTCCGCAGCAAGGCTTGGGGCGAGGTGCCCGAAGGCCGCCTGACCGCGGCCAGCAGCGATGCCAGCTTCCGCCGTTACTTCCGCTGGCAGGGGGCTGGGCACAGCTTCGTGG
>NZ_AEWE02000092.1:337-2552 GCF_000190455.2 Pseudomonas sp. TJI-51 | reverse complement strand
ATCGACCACCTGCTGGCCAGCGCCGGTGTGAATGTGCCGCAGATCCACGCCCAGGACCTGGAGCGTGGGTTCCTGCTGCTGGGTGACCTGGGTCACCAGACATACCTGGACATCATTGATGAAGACAATGCCGACAGCCTGTTCGCCGACGCCATCGAGGCGTTGCTGAAGTTCCAGCGCCTGCCAATGGACGCCCAGTTGCCCAGCTACGACGACGCCCTGCTGCGCCGCGAGGTTGAACTGTTCCCCGAATGGTACGTAGGGCGCGAGCTTGGCCTGGCCTTCAACGATAGCCAGAAAGCTGCCTGGCAGCGCGTCAGCCAACTGTTGATCGACAGCGCCCTGGCCCAGCCGAAAGTGCTGGTGCACCGCGACTACATGCCGCGCAACCTGATGCAGAGCACCCCGAACCCTGGCGTGCTGGACTTCCAGGATGCGGTGTACGGCCCGGTCACCTACGACATTACCTGCCTGTTCAAGGATGCCTTCCTCAGCTGGCCACAGGCGCGCGTCGAAGGCTGGTTGCGTGCCTATTGGGAGCGGGCAGTGGCGGCCGGAATCCCGGTTCATGCTGAGTTCGAGGCGTTCCAGCGTGCCAGCGACCTGATGGGCGTGCAGCGCCATTTGAAGGTGATCGGCATTTTTGCCCGTATCTGCCACCGCGACGGCAAGCCGCGCTACCTGGGCGACGTGCCGCGTTTCTTCGCCTATATAGAAGAAGTGATCGGTCGCCGGCCCGAATTGGCGGAGCTGGGTGAGCTGATTGCCGAGCTGCAAGCCGGAGCGCGTGCATGAAGGCAATGATCCTGGCGGCGGGGAAGGGTGAACGCATGCGCCCGCTGACGCTGCATACCCCCAAACCGTTGGTTCCGGTCGCCGGCCAGGCGCTGATCGAGTACCACCTGCGTGCGCTGGCGGCTGCGGGTGTCCGCGAAGTGGTGATCAACCATGCCTGGCTCGGCCAGCAGATCGAAGAGCACCTAGGCGATGGCGGCCGCTTCGGCCTGCGCATTTGCTACTCGCCGGAGGGTGAGCCGCTGGAAACCGGCGGCGGCATCTTCAAAGCACTGCCTTTGCTGGGCGACGATCCGTTCCTGCTGGTGAACGGCGATGTCTGGACCGACTACGACTTCACCCGCCTGCAGGCCCCCCTGCAAGGCCTGGCGCACCTGGTGCTGGTCGATAACCCTGGCCACCATGGCCGTGGCGACTTCCGCCTGGCGGACGGGCAGGTGGTCGATGGCGACGACGCGCCGGGTACGCTGACGTTCAGTGGTATCTCGGTCTTGCACCCGGCGCTGTTCGCGGGTTGCCAGGCTGGTGCCTTCAAATTGGCGCCGTTGTTGCGCCAGGCCATGGCGGCTGGCCGGGTCACGGGCGAGCACTACCGCGGGCACTGGGTGGACGTCGGCACGCTCGAGCGGCTGGCCGAGGCCGAGCGGCTGATCGGCGAGCGCGCCTGACATGTGGTGGCCAGGCACACTGATTGGCGCTGGCGCGGGCTTTGCCGTGGCCAATATCCCCGGGGCGCTGTTGGGGCTGCTGCTCGGCCAGGCCCTCGACCGCCGCTTGCGCCTGCAGGGCTGGGATGACATGCGCGACCGCCTGAGCGGGCGTCCGGCGCTGGCTGACGATGAGTTGCTGTTCGTGATGCTGGGGCGCCTGGCCAAGAGCGATGGCCGGGTGGCCGAGCAGCATATCCAGCAGGCGCGTCAGGAAATGTCGCGGCTGGACCTGGCGGAGCCGGCCCGCTTGCGCGCCATCAAGGCGTTCAACCGTGGCAAGGCCGGCAAGGACCGGCTAGGCGGCCACTTGCGGCGGATTCGCGAACAGCCGCATGCGGCCGAAGGCACCTTGCGCGCCTGTTGGCGCATGGTCTGGGCCGACGGCAAGATGGGCAACAAGGAGCGTGAGCTGCTGCTGGACTGGGGGCAGAAGCTGGGCCTGAGCCGGCGCCAGGTGCAGGCCATGTCGGTGGAATACGAGCCGCGCAGGGCTGCCCGGCCGGAAGGGTTGGCCATGACCTATGCGGCGGCGTTGCGCTTGCTGGCGGTAGAGGCGGACACCGAAGCTGACAAGGTCAAACAGGCGTATCGCCGGCTGGTCAGCCGGCATCACCCGGACAAGCTGGCAGGCACCGGCGCCAGCGAGGCACAGGTGCGTGAAGCAACCGAGCGCACGCGGGAGTTGCACCAGGCCTATGCCATGATCCGCA
>NZ_AEWE02000092.1:0-181 GCF_000190455.2 Pseudomonas sp. TJI-51 | reverse complement strand
GGGCCAGTGAGGCCTGTGAGAGGCGCGCGCGACCGCCTGGTTCATACGGCGCGATATTGAGGCATGCACCAAGGCGTTCGCGCGCAAATCCCACAGGAATAATTGGCCCGAAACAAACGTAGGAGCGAGCGCAGCTCGCGATGCGCCGCGCGGGCGGCGCTCGATCTCACAGGCACTGAAG
>NZ_AEWE02000091.1:0-15099 GCF_000190455.2 Pseudomonas sp. TJI-51 | reverse complement strand
ACAGCCGCTCCAGCTCCACCATCACCCCCGCCATCGCGTCTGGCCGCGACAGCCGCCGGCCGATGCCGTTGAACACCTGTTCCAGCGTGGCGAAGTCGCCATAAGCGCCCAACCAGTCATCGGCAGCCATGAACGGCGCAATGCGCGCCAGCCGCCCCGGCAGCTCAGGCTCCGCCAGCAATACCCGATAAAACGCGCCCGTGAACTGCGCCAAGGGCTGCTCGGCATAGTCGTGCCAATGCCGCGCCAGGCAGTGGTCGAAAAACACGTCCAGCACGATGCCGGCTAAGCGCCGCCGCTCACGCGGGAACCGCGCCAGCGCCGCCAGTACCAAGGGGTGCCGGTCGGTATAGCTGTCGATATGCCGGTGCAACCGGATAGCCGCCTCCAAAGCAGGCGGGAAGCGCCCGTGCAGCGAGCCTTTGACGAAATCGCCGTACAGGCTGCCCAGCAGTTGTTGCGGGGCCGGCCCGCCCAGGTGCAAATGTGCAAGGTAGTTCATGAGCGCAGTCTACCACCGCGGCGCCCAATATCGTTATAACGCGATATAGCGATTTGAACTCAGCTAAGCACCACTGGATATTTGGATATCGGCATTCAGCGATTTATATTTCGCCCTATCGCGATATACCGCTACAACGAGCCTCACGCCATGCCACTCGATCTCGACGAAATCATAAAAGCGCTGGCCCACCCGGTCAGGCGAGAAATTCTCAGCTGGCTGAAAGACCCGGCAAACCAGTTCCCGAACCAGTACCACAGCACCGAAAACGGTGTGTGTGCCGGGCAGATCGACCAACGCTGCGGCCTTTCGCAGTCGACCGTCTCCGCCCACCTGGCCACCTTGCAGCGTGCCGGGCTGATCAGCAGCCAGAAGATCGGCCAATGGCATTTCTTCAAACGCAACGAAGCCACCATCCAGGCGTTCCTGGAACAACTGCGCCAAGCGCTTTGACCAGCAGGTAACCGACATGACCACGCTTTTCGATCCGATCACCCTGGGCGACCTGCAGTTGCCCAACCGCATCATCATGGCCCCACTCACCCGCTGCCGTGCAGACGAGGGCCGCGTGCCCAATGCCCTGATGGCCGAGTACTACGTCCAACGCGCCAGCGCCGGGCTGATTCTCAGCGAGGCAACCTCGGTCACCGCCATGGGCGTCGGCTACCCGGATACGCCCGGTATCTGGAACGATGAGCAAGTCCGCGGCTGGACCAATGTCACCAAGGCCGTGCATGGCGCGGGCGGGCGCATATTCCTGCAGCTGTGGCACGTGGGGCGTATCTCGCACCCCAGCTACCTGAACGGCGAACTGCCGGTGGCCCCCAGCGCGATCCAGGCCAAGGGGCATGTCAGCCTGGTACGCCCGCTGAGTGACTACCCCACCCCGCGCGCACTGGAAACCGAAGAAATCAGCGACATCGTCGAGGCCTACCGCAGCGGTGCGGAAAACGCCAAGGCCGCCGGTTTCGATGGTGTGGAAATTCACGGCGCCAATGGCTACCTGCTCGACCAGTTCCTGCAAAGCAGTACCAACCAGCGCACCGACCGCTACGGCGGCTCGCTGGAAAACCGCGCGCGCCTGCTGCTGGAGGTGACCGATGCAGCCATCGAGGTGTGGGGGGCCAACCGGGTCGGCGTGCACCTGGCACCACGTGCCGACGCCCACGACATGGGTGACGCCGACCGTGCCGAGACGTTCACGTACGTTGCCCGCGAACTGGGCAAACGCGGCATCGCTTTCATCTGCTCGCGGGAGCGTGAAGCCGACGACAGCATCGGGCCGTTGATCAAGGCGGCGTTTGGTGGGCCATACATCGTCAACGAGCGTTTCGACAAGGCAAGTGCCAATGCAGCCCTGGCCGATGGCAAGGCCGATGCGGTGGCGTTCGGGGTGCCGTTCATTGCCAACCCGGACCTGCCGGCACGCCTGGCAGCGGATGCACCGTTGAACGAGGCGCACCCCGAAACGTTCTATAGCAAGGGGCCGGTGGGGTATATCGATTACCCGCGCCTGTAACCCAGTGAACCCGCTGCTACCGTGCACCTGTAGCAGCGGGTTCAGGCCATTTCAGGGCCGAGCGTTGATTTGCTGCTGCAGGTTCTGGATCTGGCTCTGTAGGGTGTTGAGGTTGCGCGTGGTCTGCCCGCGGAACGCATCGAACTCCTGTACCGATGCGCCACTTGAGCCCGACGAGCCGCGGTTTTCCATTTGCGTCTTGAGCACCAGCACGTCCTGCTCCAGGCTTTCGATCGCCGCACTCGGGTTGCCCTGCTTCTTCAGCGCAGCCACCTCTTCGCTCAGGTTTTTGAGCTGCCCATCAAGCTTGCCACCGTCTACCTGGCCCGACTTCAACGCCGCCAGCTCGGCATTCACCGCCTTCAACTGCGCCTGCAGTTGGCCCTGCAATTCGGTCACAGCTTTCTGCTGCTCACGGGTATCGGCCAGCACCTGCTCCAGGCGCTTGCCCAGGTCGCCGGCCTGGCCAGCCACGCCTTGCTGCTGCTTGCTCTGCTCGGCCAGGCTGGCCTGCAACTGGCGGATCTGCAGCTTGAGCGCCTCGCTGCCGGTGTTGACCGACGATTCGCTGGCAGCGACCTTGCCACTGATTGCCTGCAAGCGCCCCGCTGCATCCTCACTGATGCGGGCAAAGCTTTCCTGGGTGGCCACCAGTTGCTGCTCCATCAGCGAGATCTGCTGGAAGCTCCACCAGCCCAGCCCGGCCAGGGCTATGAACGAGGCCCCCAGCAGCACCCACAAAGGCCCGGTGCTGGCCGGCCTGGCCGCCTTCTGGCGGCTACGGGCCACGTGCGCCGGCAACAGTTCGTCATCATCAGGGGTGCCGGCCCGCAGGGTTGGCACATCATCGAAATCGTCGTGAGCATCGTTGCGCATGGGTGAGTTCAACCGCGGTAATAGCAAAGAAACAGGAGTATAAACCGCTCGCGCGGCGCACTGCTGACCCTAATCGGCGCGCCGCGTTCACTGCCCCGGGGGCTGATGTTTCCACCAGGCGCAGAATTCATCCAGCGCCGTCCACAGGCTGATCTTCGGCTGATAGTCCAGGTACTGCCTGGCGCGGCTGATGTCGAGGGTGAAATCACGGCTCATGACCTGCATTCCCAACCGCGACAAGGTCGGTTGCGGGCGCCCCGGCCATAGCATGCAGGCGGCTTCGTTGAGCGCAGCCAGGCTGTAGGCCAGGCCGTAGGAACGGTAGCGGCTCACCTGCGGCAACTGCATCTGGCGCATTACGTAGTTGACCACGTCCCACAACGGCAGCGGCTGGCCGTTGCTGATGTTGTAGGCCTGGCCCAATGCCCGGTCATCGGCGAACAGGGCGCTGAGCAGTGCCTCGTTGAGGTTGTGCACACTGGTGAAATCAACCTTGTTCAGGCCATTGCCGATGATCGCGACCCGGCCCTTGCGCTGCATCTGCATCAGCCGCGGGAAGATGCTGGCATCGCCGGCCCCGGTGACGAAGCGGGGGCGCAGTGCCAACACCTCGAGGCCAAACTCCTGCGCACCGAACACTTTCTGCTCGGCCAGGTACTTGGTTTTCCCATAATGGTCATGGAACCGGCGCGGCAGCTGGTCTTCCCGGATGTCGAGGCGCGAGCGGCCGTTGAAGTACATGGACGGCGACGACAGGTGTACCAGGCGCCGCACGTGCTCCTTGAGGCACCCTTCGACCACGTTCTCGGTGACCACCACGTTGGCTTGGTGGAAATCCTGATAGCGCCCCCAGTGCCCCACCGCGCCGGCACAGTGCACCACCGCTTCGACGCCCTGGCAAAGGCGCCGGGCCAGCTCGGCATCGTTCAGGTCGCCGGGGATGAACTGGGCACCGCGCTTGACCAGGTGCTCCACCCCCTCCGCACGGCGGCCGCTGACCCGCACGTCCAGGCCCTGCTCCAGGGCGAAACGCGCAAAGCGCCCGCCAATGAAGCCACTCGCGCCGGTGACCAGAATTCGCATGTAACACTCCGTCTTGCCAGATTTCAGATGCAACTGACGCCAGCCGCGGCTACAACGGCACCAGCCATTGCCCTGCCGTATGCCGCAGATGCTCGGTCAGTTGCGCGAGCAATTGCCCGCCATTGCGCCAATGATGCCAGTACAGCGGCACATCGATGGGGGTATCGCTGCAAATTTCCACCAACTGCCCAGCGGCCAGTTGCTCGCGGGCCTGCAATTCGGGCACCAGCCCCCAGCCCAGGCCCGCCTCGGTCATGCGCAGGAAGCCTTCGGATGACGGGCACAGGTGGTGCAGGAAACCATCCTCCATGCCCAGCGACGCCAGGTAGCGGTGCTGCAGGAAGTCGTCCGGGCCGTACACGATGGCCGGGGTGCGGGCCAGGCGGCTGGCGACAAAGCCTTGGGGAAAATGGCGCGCCATGAACCCGGGGCTGGCCAACGCCCGATAACGCATTGCCCCCAACGGTAGGCTGCGTGCCCCGGCCACAGGCCGTTCACTGCCACACAGGCAGGCCGCCACCTCACCCGCACGCATGCGCTTCAGGCCCACTTCCTGGTCCTCTACCACCAGGTCGGTCAGCACGTTCTGCTGCGCACAGAAGTTGCCCACCGCGCCAGCCCACCAAGTGGCCAGGCTGTCGGCGTTGAGGGCGATGCGCAGGCGCTCTGGCATGCCTTGTTCGTCCAGCGCCGGCACCTGGCGCTGCAGGTCACGTTCAAGCAGGCGTACCTGCTGCACATGGTTGAGCAACTGGCGGCCGACCTCTGTCGGGCTGGGCGGGGTAGCGCGCACCAGCACGGGCTGGCCGACCCGCGCCTCGAGCAGTTTGATGCGCTGGGAAATGGCCGATTGCGACAGGCCCAGCACTTGCGCGGCACGCTCGAAACCGCCCTGTTCGATCACGGCCGCCAGGGCGGCAAGCAGCTTGTAGTCGAACATCGATTTTCCTAATGAGGGATCAGCTTTATTTGTTTTTCTTATACAGCCCCAACCCACACAATGGCCAGCATCTTTTGTGACCTTTTCGGAGAGCCTCGCCATGTGGCAAAGCTACCTCAACGGCATGCTGGTGGCCTTCGGCCTGATCATGGCCATCGGCGCCCAGAACGCCTTCGTACTTGCTCAAAGCCTGCGCCGCGAGCACCACCTGCCGGTGGCAGTGCTGTGCATCGTCTGCGATGCCATCCTGGTGGCGGCCGGTGTGTTTGGCCTGGCCACCGTACTGGCACACAACCCGACCTTGCTGGCGATCGCCCGCTGGGGCGGGGCGGTGTTCCTCATCTGGTACGGGGCCAAGGCTTTGCGCAGTGCCTGTTCGAAACAAAGCCTGCAGCACCAGCAGGGCCAGGGCACACGTTCACGTCGTGCGGTACTGCTCAGTGCCTTGGCGGTGACGTTGCTGAACCCGCACGTGTACCTCGACACGGTGTTGCTGATCGGCTCGCTGGGCGCCCAGCAGACCGAGCCCGGGGCTTATGTGGCCGGTGCCGCCAGCGCTTCACTGCTGTGGTTCTCGACCCTGGCGCTCGGCGCGGCCTGGCTGGCCCCGTGGCTGGCGCGGCCGGCAACCTGGCGCATGCTCGACCTGATGGTGGCGGTCATGATGTTTGCGGTGGCGGCGCAGTTGATCTTCAACTGATCCCAAGGGCCCTGGCAGGCAGAGCCCGAGACCACCGGTCGGCATGGCTCGACCGCCCCGGAACCTCTATTCCCTATGTTTGTTGCGTGGTTATGCGCCGGACCCGGTGCTATGATCCAGCCCTTGCGTCGCAAAGAGTAAAAACTCGCCGACGCTGATCGGGCCGCCCGTGATCGGCCTTGCGCAAACCGCAAACAGACCTGAATCAGGAGATCCACCATGGCTTTTGAATTGCCGCCGCTGCCGTACGCCCACGATGCCCTGCAGCCGCACATCTCCAAGGAAACCCTGGAGTATCACCACGACAAGCACCACAACACCTATGTCGTGAACCTGAACAACCTGGTCCCAGGCACCGAATTCGAAGGCAAGTCCCTCGAAGAAATCGTCAAGGCCTCTTCGGGCGGCATCTTCAACAACGCCGCTCAAGTCTGGAACCACACCTTCTACTGGAACTGCCTGTCGCCAAACGGCGGCGGCCAGCCAACCGGCGCCCTGGCCGATGCCATCAACGCGGCCTTCGGTTCTTTCGACAAGTTCAAGGAAGAGTTCACCAAGACTTCGGTCGGCACCTTCGGTTCCGGCTGGGGCTGGCTGGTGAAGAAAGCCGACGGCTCCCTGGCCCTGGCCAGCACCATTGGCGCCGGCTGCCCGCTGACCAGCGGCGACACCCCGCTGCTGACCTGCGACGTCTGGGAACACGCCTACTACATCGACTACCGCAACCTGCGTCCGAAGTACGTCGAGGCGTTCTGGAACCTGGTCAACTGGGCCTTCGTTGCCGAGCAGTTCGAAGGCAAGACCTTCAAGGCCTGAGTCACCCAGCCTTGAACAGAAAACCCGGCCATGTGCCGGGTTTTTTTGTGCCTGCCAGGGGCCGCCGCGCCGGTACACCGAGCCGCACGGTTTTGCTTGCTCAGGCGGCAGAGCGCGCTAACATCAAATCTTTGGAAGATTGAGACAGCGCACTCAAGTTGCAGGGGCAGGCAACCGATACACTGCTCATGGTAGGCCGATAGTGTATCGTCATCGTTGATGGCAAAATGATGCCATGCGCATGGATTAAGGAAACCCCATTGAAGCTGGAATTGCGGAACAGCTTGTCGGTCAAGTTGCTCAGGGTCGTGCTGCTGTCGGCGCTGGCGGTCGGCGTACTGCTCAGCTGTGCGCAAATTGTCTACGACACCTACAAGACCCGCCAGACCGTGAACAACGATGCCCAGCGCATCCTCGACATGTTCCGCGACCCGTCGACCCAGGCGGTGTACAGCCTCGACCGTGAAATGGGCATGCAGGTGATGGAAGGCCTGTTCCAGGACGAGTCGGTACGCATGGCGTCCATCGGCCACCCGAATGAAACCATGCTGGCAGAAAAGTCCAGGCCGCTGCGGGACACCTCCATGCGCTGGCTGACCGACCTGATTCTCGACCAGGAACGTACCTACACCACGCAACTGGTCGGCCGCGGCCCCTACAGCGAATACTACGGCGACCTCAGCATCACCCTCGACACCTCTTCGTATGGTGAAGATTTCCTGATCAACGCGGTCATCATCTTCATCTCCGGCGTATTGCGCGCCCTGGCCATGGGCCTGGTGCTGTACCTGGTCTACCACTGGCTGTTGACCAAGCCGCTGTCGAAGATCATCGAGCACCTCACGCAGATCAACCCCGACCGCCCCAGCCAGCACCAGATCCCGCTGCTAAAGGGGCACGAAAAGAACGAACTGGGCCTTTGGGTCAACACGGCCAACCAGTTGCTGGCTTCGATCGAGCGCAACACCCACCTGCGTCACGAAGCGGAAAACAGCCTGCAGCGCATGGCCCAATACGACTTCCTGACCGGCCTGCCCAACCGCCAGCAGCTGCAACAGCAACTGGACAAGATCCTGGTCGACGGTGGCCGCCTGCAACACCGGGTGGCGGTACTGTGCGTGGGCCTGGACGACTTCAAGGGCATCAACGAACAATTCAGTTACCAGGTGGGTGACCAACTGTTACTGGCCCTGGCCGACCGCCTGCGGGCGCATAGCGGCCGCCTGGGTGCCCTGGCGCGGCTGGGCGGCGACCAGTTTGCCCTGGTGCAAGCCAACATCGAGCAGCCCTACGAGGCTGCCGAACTGGCGCAAAGTATTCTGGATGACCTGGAGGTGCCGTTCGACCTCGATCACCAGCAGATCCGCCTGCGCGCCACCATCGGCATCACCCTATTCCCAGAAGACGGCGACAGCACGGAAAAGCTCCTGCAGAAAGCCGAGCAGACCATGACCCTGGCCAAGGCCCGCTCGCGCAACCGCTACCAGTTCTACATTGCCAGCGTCGACAGTGAAATGCGCCGCCGCCGCGAGTTGGAGAAGGACCTGCGCGAAGCCCTGCCGCGTAACCAGCTGTACCTGGTGTACCAGCCACAGATCAGCTACCGCGACCACCGCGTGGTCGGCGTGGAGGCCCTGCTGCGCTGGCAGCACCCGGAACTGGGCATGGTGCCGCCCGACCAGTTCATCCCGCTGGCCGAACAGAACGGCAGTATCATCAGCATCGGCGAATGGGTACTCGACCAGGCCTGCCGGCAATTGCGCGAATGGCACGACCTGGGCTTCAGCGACCTGCGCATGGCGGTCAACCTGTCTACCGTGCAGTTGCACCACAGCGAGCTGCCGCGGGTGGTCAACAACCTGTTGCAGGCCTACCGCCTGCCACCGCGCAGCCTGGAGCTGGAGGTCACCGAAACCGGCCTGATGGAAGACATCAGCACCGCCGCCCAGCACCTGCTGAGCCTGCGCCGTTCCGGGGCGCTGATTGCGATCGACGACTTCGGCACCGGTTACTCGTCGCTCAGCTACCTGAAGTCATTGCCGCTGGACAAGATCAAGATCGACAAGAGCTTCGTCCAGGACCTGCTTGACGACGATGACGACGCTACCATCGTTCGCGCCATCATCCAGCTGGGCAAGAGCCTGGGCATGCAGGTCATCGCCGAGGGCGTGGAAACCGCCGAGCAGGAAACCTACATCATTGCCCAGGGCTGCCACGAGGGCCAGGGCTATCACTACAGCAAGCCGTTGTCGGCGCGTGAACTGACCCACTTCCTCAAGCAAGCCCAACGCAATCAGGTCTCGATGCTCTGAAACTGCTCGCCCGGCCAAGCCAGCGACCTGGATTTGCATGAAATGCGCCCCCGCCCCTTTACAGCAAATGCAAATCTTTCGCATGATGTTGCCGTTTCGCATGCCTAGGCGCACTGTCCAACCACACGACGCAGGAAACCCATAATGATTCGAATGCCTCTGGCCTCCGCCAGTCTGCTGGCCATGGCCATCGCCCTCGCCGGTTGCGGCGAAAAAGACGACAAGGCTGCCGCTGCGCAAGCGCAGGCACCCGCTGCCGCCAGCACCACCGCTGCAGCGCCAGGGGCTGTCGACGAAGCCGCTGGCAAAGCCGTGGTCAAGCATTACGCAGAAATGGTCTATGCCGTGTACAGCGACTCGCTGAGCACCGCAAAAACCCTGCAGACCGCTGTCGACGCCTTCCTTGCCAAGCCAGACGATGAAACCCTGAAGGCTGCCAAGCAAGCCTGGGTTGCTGCACGCGTGCCTTACCTGCAGAGCGAAGCCTTCCGCTTCGGCAACACCATCATCGACGACTGGGAAGGCCAGGTGAATGCGTGGCCGTTGGACGAAGGCCTGATCGACTATGTCGACAAGAGCTACGAGCATGCCCTGGGCAACCCCGCCGCCAGCGCCAACATCATCGCCAACACCGAGATTCAGGTCGGCGAAGAAAAGATCGACGTCAAGGACATCACCCCCGAGAAGCTGGCCAGCCTGAACGAACTGGCAGGGTCCGAAGCCAACGTCGCCACGGGCTACCACGCCATCGAATTCCTGCTGTGGGGCCAGGACCTCAACGGTACCGGCCCAGGCGCAGGCGCCCGCCCGGCGTCGGACTACCTGGAAGGCCAGGGTGCTACCGGCGGCCACAACGAGCGCCGCCGCGCCTACCTCAAAGCCGTGACCCAGTTGCTGGTCACCGACCTTGAAGAGATGGTCGGCAACTGGGCTCCGAACGTCGCCGACAACTACCGCGCCAAGCTCGAAGCCGAGCCGGTCAACGATGGCCTGCGCAAGATGCTGTTCGGCATGGGTAGCCTCTCGCTGGGCGAACTGGCCGGTGAACGCATGAAGGTTTCCCTGGAAGCCAACTCGCCGGAAGACGAGCAGGACTGCTTCAGCGACAACACCCACTACTCGCACTTCTACGATGCCAAGGGTATCCGCAATGTCTACCTGGGCGAGTACACCCGCCCGGACGGCACCAAGGTCAGCGGCCCGAGCCTGTCGTCGCTGGTAGCCAAGGTTGACCCGGCGGCCGACGCCACCCTCAAGGCCGACCTGGAGGCCACCGAGGCCAAGATCCAGGTCATGGTCGACCATGCGCAGAAAGGCGAGCACTACGACCAGTTGATCGCCCCCGACAACGCTGCCGGCAACCAGATCGTTCGCGATGCCATCGCCGCCCTGGTCAAGCAGACCGGTGCGATCGAACAGGCGGCGGGCAAGCTCGGTATTGCCAACCTGAACCCGGATACCGCGGACCACGAGTTCTGATTCGGTAACGGCGCCTCACCCCGAACGCCCGGCCTTGTGCCGGGCGTTTGCGTTTGTGCTGCAGGTGCTGTGGTTCCAGCTGCCTGTCGTGCCTTTCGCCCTTCATTCTGGCCCCATTCACGGGATCACCAGGCCGGAGGGCGCAGTGCTACAGATTCTTGATGTTTGGGGGGAAGGCCGAATCGTTCAGCGTGTGGGGGGCAAGGACATCGTGACCGGCTTCACCCACGCCTATAACCTGAATAAAGCCGGCCAGCGCATTTCCAACGGGCCGCGCACAGGCGAGCGCATCCCCCACCTGTATCAGGTCGACGAATACGATGCGCCCCGTTTCCCGCTGGACACCCGCGCCATACCCCACGTAACCCTGATGGGCGCCCCCATCACTTACCATGTGGCCCTGGAGATGTGCAGGGTGCTTGCCCACTCCGGCAAGATCTACCTGTACGACCCCAACGAATCCGACCGCAAGATGTTCGAGGCTGTCGCCCTTGCCCAGGGCCTGCAGCTGCTGGGGCGCTTTGACCCCGCCGAACTGGACCCGCCTTTCAACGAGATCACCTTGCTTGGCGTGTACGTCTACCGCAGCCCGAGCAGCCCGCTACCCCGCCCAGAAACCCGACCGTAAAAGGACCTTCACATGGCCAGCGTCACCTACCTGTGCTCCATCGCCAACAACACCCCCTACACCCTCACCGTGGTCGACGGTGAGAACCGCGGCAAAAGCGTTGCAGTCGGCGCCCAGGACGCCTGGAACGGCGAACTGGCCGTACCGTGGATCGGCAATACCAATGAAAACCACAAAGCCTTGCGTTTGATCCTCGGCCCCGCTGCCGAAGCCAGCATCTGGGTCTTCCAGGATTACTGGAAACCGGCCCACGAGAATGCCATCAAACAGCTCACTGCCCGCACCATGGACTATGACAGCGACGAAGTCATCGAAGTGGCCGGCAACAATCGCAATGGTGGCAACAAGAACCTGATCGTCAGCCTGGTGAACCGCCAGTTCAAGCTCTATATCGCCTGAGGGCCACAAGTAACGACGATTTCATCGAGCAAACGCAAATTGCTCTTATTCAATGATCCTGGGCCTGCTAAGCTTGCACGCCGGTTTTTTGCCCAAGCCCAGGATTCTCGATGTCCTTGTCGCTGTTTCGACTCAGCCCCCTGCTGCTGGCCTTTGCCCTCGCTGCCTGTGACGACGCCCCGCGCTTCACCCAGGCCGAGCCCGGCGAAGCCTTGTCGGCTGGCCTGGCCACCGTACAGCGCAGTGACCGCAACGCCTACGCCCAGCCCTCGGCCAACCTTTCGCCGGAACGGCGGCTGGACTTCGCCGTAGGCAACAGCTTCTTTCGTAGCCCCTGGGTGATCGCCCCCTCCACCACGACTGCACGCGATGGCCTGGGCCCGCTGTTCAACACCAATGCCTGCCAGAACTGCCATGTGCGCGACGGCCGTGGTCATCCCCCAGCCGCCAATGACAGCAACGCCGTCGGCATGCTGGTGCGCCTGTCGATCCCCGACCAACCCTACCTGGCCAAGGTGATCGAGCGCATCGGTGTGGTGCCGGAACCGGTCTATGGCACCCAGTTGCAAGACATGGCCATCCCCGGCGTGGCCCCGGAAGGCAAGGTGCGGGTGAGCTATGCCCAGCACACGGTGACGTTCGAGGATGGCCATCAGGTGCAACTGCGCAAGCCAAGCCTGCAGATCACCCAGTTGGGCTACGGCGTGATGCACCCCGACACCCGGTTTTCCGCACGGGTGGCCCCGCCGATGATCGGCCTGGGCCTGCTCGAAGCCATCCCCGAAGCCGCCCTGCTGGCCAACGAAGACCCCGACGACCGTAACCACGACGGCATTCGCGGGCGGGCCAACCGGGTATGGGATGACGCCCAGGGCAAGACCGTGGTCGGGCGCTTCGGCTGGAAGGCCGGCCAACCCAACGTCAACCAGCAGAACGTGCACGCCTTCGCCGGCGACATGGGCCTGACCAGTACCCTGCAGCCCAAGGACGACTGCACCGCGGCGCAAACCGCGTGCCTGGCTGCGCCCAATGGCGATGGCGCCGATGGCGAGAAGGAAGTCAGCGACAACATTCTGCGCCTGGTCACCTTCTATACCCGCAACCTGGCCGTGCCGGCACGCCGCGACGTGGGCGCGCCACAGGTGCTGGCGGGCAAGAACCTGTTCTACCAGGCCGGCTGCCAGGGTTGCCATACACCGCAGTTCACCACCGCCGCCGATGCAACCGAGCCAGAGCTGGCCAACCAGGTCATCCGCCCCTACAGCGACCTGCTGCTGCACGACATGGGGCCGGGCCTGGCCGACGAGCGCACCGAATTCGCCGCCAACGGCCAGGACTGGCGTACCGCGCCGCTGTGGGGCATCGGCCTGAGCGAAACGGTCAGTGGCCACAGCCAGTTCCTGCACGATGGCCGCGCGCGCAACCTGCTCGAAGCCGTGCTTTGGCATGGCGGCGAAGCCGAAGCGGCACGCAATTTCGTTCTCACCTTCAATGCCGAGCAGCGCGCCGCGCTGCTGGCGTTCCTGAATTCCCTTTAAACGCGCAAAGGAGCCGGCATGTTCCGACCCAAATTGTTGTTCACCAGCCTCGCCGCACTCGCCCTCGGCGCCTGCTCGCCGCAGGACCCGCAAGCAGTGACCTCCGCCGCCATCGCCAAACAGGTGATCCTGCCCACCTACAGCCGCTGGGTCGAAGCCGACCGTACCCTGGCCGCCAGCGCCTTGGCCTACTGCGAAGGCAAGGAAGACCTGGAAAAGGCCCGTGCCGACTTCCTCAACGCACAAAAAGCCTGGGCTGAACTGCAACCGCTGCTGGTGGGCCCTCTGGCCGAAGGCAACCGCGCCTGGCAGGTGCAGTTCTGGCCCGACAAGAAAAACCTGGTCGGCCGCCAGGTAGAGCAACTGGTCAACGGCGACAAGCCAGTCGATGTGGCCGCGCTGGGCAAGGCCAGCGTGGTGGTACGTGGGCTGTCGGCCTATGAATACATTCTGTTCGACAGCAAGCCGGACATCGCCACAGCCGAACAGAAGGCCCGTTATTGCCCGCTGCTGGTCGCCATCAGCGAGCACCAGAAGCTGTTGGCCGAGGACATCCTCAAGAGCTGGAACAGCACCGACGGCATGCTCTCGCAGATGACCAAGTTCCCCAACCAGCGCTACGCCGATTCCCACGAGGCCATCGCCGACCTGCTGCGCTCCCAGGTGACCGCACTGGATACGCTGAAGAAAAAACTCGGTGCCCCCATGGGCCGCCAGAGCAAGGGCATCGCGCAGCCGCTGCAGGCCGAGGCCTGGCGCAGCCACAGCTCACTGAAAAGCCTGGAGGCCACCCTCAAGGCTGCCCAGACCGTGTGGGTTGGGGTCGACAACCAGGGTTTGCGCGGCCTCCTGCCCAGCGATCAGAAAGCGCTGGCAGACAAGATCGACGCCGCCTACGCTACCTCGCTCAAACTGCTGGCCGACAACCAGAAGACCCTGGGCGAGTTGCTGGCCGACGACGCCGGCCAACAAACCCTCAACCAGCTCTATGACAGCCTCAACGTGGTCCACCGCCTGCACGAAGGCGACCTGGCCAAGGCGTTGAACATCCAGCTGGGCTTCAATGCCAACGACGGTGACTGATCATGCTGCGACGCCAGGCAATCAAACTCGGTAGCGTACTGCTCAGCGCCCTTACCCTGGGTGGCTGGAGCCTGTTCCGCAACAAAGGCAGCGAACCCTTGCTGCTCTCGGCGCGTGACGACGGCGACGGCAAGCACTATGCCGTGGGGTTCCGCCTGGACGGCACCCAGGTGTTCAGCACCCAGGTTGCCCAGCGTTGCCATGCCATCATCCATCACCCTGAACAGCCGATCGCCCTGTTCGTCGCTCGCCGCCCCGGTACCGAAAGCTACCTGGTCGACTTGCGCGACGGGCGCTTGCTGCAAACGGTGGTTTCGCAAGCGGACCGGCACTTCTACGGCCATGCGGTGGTGCACAAAAGCGGCGAATGGCTGTACGCCACCGAGAACGACACCCGTGACCCGGGGCGGGGCGTGCTTGGCGTGTACCGCTTCGAAGGTGCGCGCCTGGTACACACCGGCGAGCTCCCCACCCACGGCATTGGCCCGCACGAGGTGGCCTGGCTACCCGACGGCGAAACCCTGGTGGTGGCCAACGGCGGGATCCGCACCGAGGCCGAAAGCCGGGTCGAGATGAACCTCGATGCCATGGAGCCGAGCCTGGTGCTGATGCAGCGTGACGGCACCTTGTTGAGCAAGGAAACCCTCGCCCAGCAGATGAACAGCGTGCGCCACCTGGCAGTGGGCAGCGATGGCACCATTGCCGCCTGCCAGCAGTTCATGGGCGACGCCGATGAAACGGCCGAGTTGCTGGCCATCAAGCGCCCGGGCGAGCCGTTCAAGGCCTTTCCGGTGCCCGAGCAGCAACTGCAGGCCATGGCCCAGTACACCGCCAGTGTAGCGATTCACAGCGAGCTGCGGCTGGTGGCGCTGACCGCACCACGGGCCAACCGCCTGTTTATCTGGGACCTGGACAGCGGCGCTGTGCGGCTCGACGCCCCTATGCCCGACTGTGCCGGGGTCGGTGCGGTCAAGGACGGGTTTGTCGTGACCTCCGGGCAGGGCCGCTGCCGCTTCTACGATTGCACCAAGGCACAACTGGTCGGGCAACCGATGAGCCTGCCGTCCGGGTTCTGGGACAACCACCTGCATCTGGTCTGATTGATCCGTGGCCTTCACCGGCCCTATCGCAGGCAAGCCAGCGCCCACAGGGGTCGCATCAGGGCTGATAGGTGTTTGTCACAAGATATGCAGCGCCTGTGAGAGCGAGCGCCGCCCGCGCGGC
>NZ_AEWE02000090.1:15188-18037 GCF_000190455.2 Pseudomonas sp. TJI-51 | reverse complement strand
GGCCGCTCCTACTGGGACCGCATAGCTAAAGCCAGAAAAAACAACGGCCCGCAAGCGGGCCGTTGACGGTGCATGCTGTATCGGATCAGCTCAGGGCTGCCAGTACCTTGGCAGTGATGGCTTCAACCGAGCCTACGCCTTCGATGTGGCTGGACTTCGGCTTTCCCNNGCTGTACTTCGGCTTGCCAGCATTGGCCGCCGACAGCTTCTGGTAGAAGTCCACCAGCGGCTTGGTCTGGCTGTGGTAGACCGACAGGCGATGACGAACGGTCTCTTCCTTGTCGTCGTCGCGCTGGATCAGGTCTTCGCCAGTGACGTCGTCCTTGCCTTCCACTTTCGGCGGGTTGTACTGAATGTGGTAGGTACGGCCCGAGGCCAGGTGCACACGGCGACCTGCCATGCGACCCACGATTTCTTCATCGTCCACGGCAATTTCAACCACGGCGTCGATATCGACACCGGCCGCAACCATGGCTTCGGCCTGTGGAATGGTCCGTGGGAAGCCGTCGAACAGGCAGCCGTTGGCGCAATCCGGCTGGGCGATGCGCTCCTTGACCAGGCTGATGATCAGCTCGTCGGACACCAGCTGTCCGGCATCCATGACTTTCTTCAGTTCCAGGCCCAGCGGGGTGCCGGCCTTGACGGCAGCACGCAGCATGTCACCGGTGGAAATTTGGGGGATACCGAACTTTTCGGTGATGAACTTTGCCTGAGTACCTTTACCGGCCCCGGGAGCTCCCAGCAGAATAACGCGCATCTTGTGCTCCTCAAATTTTTTTATGAACTTCAATGGATTCGGCGACCAGGGCCAAGTCCGGAAAATCGGGTATGACCATAATTCGGTCAGAGGGCTGCTCAAGATACACAGCGCCCGGCAGCCAGACAAGCGTCCCAAAGTTGCAGGAATGCGCCACTTGCGACCAAGCAGGCAGGTGGTTGCGCCCGGCGCAACCACCCTTTCGCTGCTGCCGTACAGCCGTTACGGCATGCCGACTGCCGCACCCGGCCCTGCGCTCAACCGGTGTTGCGCAAGCCGGCGGCAATGCCCGCCACCGTTACCAGCAAGGCCTGCTCCAATGGGCTGTCCAGAGCGGCTTCGCGGCTGCGCGAGCGCGCCAGCAATTCGGCCTGCAGGCGGTGCAGCGGGTCCAGGTAGGTGTTACGCAAGCTGATGAATTCCAGTGTCTCGGGGCTGTGCGCGAGTAGCACCGGCTGCCCGGTAAGGCCAAGCACTATCTGGCACGACTGCGACAATAGGTCGCGCAGGTGCGCCCCCAAAGGCAGCAACTGCGGTTGCACCAGACGTTCGTCGTAGGCCTCGGCAATTTGCGCATCCGCCTTGGCCAGTACCATTTCCAGCATGTCGATGCGGGTGCGGAAGAACGGCCAGTGTTCGCGCATCTGCGCCAGCAGTTCGCCTTGGCCACGCGCCAGGGCATTGCTCAGCGCGGTTTCCCAGCCCAACCAGGCCGGCAGCATCAGCCGCGTCTGGGTCCAGCCGAAGATCCATGGGATGGCCCGCAGGCTTTCGATGCCACCGGCGCGGCGTTTCGCCGGGCGGCTGCCCAGTGGCAGGCGCCCCAGTTCCTGTTCCGGCGTCGACTGGCGGAAATACTCGACGAAGTCCGGGTTGTCCCGCACCACACTGCGGTACGCCTTGACGCCATCGGCGGCCAGCTGGTCCATGACTTCGCGCCAGGCCGGCTGCGGCGGCGGCGGTGGCAACAGCGTGGCTTCGAGTACGGCAGCCAGGTACAGGTTGAGGTTTTGCTCGGCAATGCCCGGTAAACCGAACTTGAAGCGGATCATCTCGCCCTGCTCGGTGGTACGGAAACGCCCGGCCACCGAGCCCGGTGGCTGCGACAGGATCGCCGCATGGGCAGGCCCACCGCCACGGCCCACAGTGCCGCCGCGGCCATGGAACAGCAGCAGTTCGACCTGATGCTCGGCACAGATACGCACCAGGTTTTCCTGGGCACGGTACTGCGCCCAGGCCGCTGCCGTGGTCCCGGCGTCCTTGGCGGAGTCGGAGTAGCCGATCATGACCTCCTGCGGGCCGCGCAGCCCTGCACGGTAACCTGGCAGGCCCAGCAGGCGCTGCATCACCGGCCCGGCGTTGTCCAGGTCGGCGAGGGTTTCGAACAATGGCACCACGCGCATCGGCCGGGTCAGGCCAGCTTCCTTGAGCAGCAGTTGTACCGCCAACACATCCGAGGCAGCCCCGGCCATGGAGATGACGTAAGAGCCCAACGAGGCAGCAGGTGCACCCGCCACTACGCGGCAGGTGGCCAGCACCTCGGCCGTATCCGCCTGCGGCTTGAAGTGTGCCGGCAGCAGTGGCCGGCGGTTTTTCAGCTCGGCTTGGAGGAATTCGATGCGCTGCTCTTCATCCCAGTCGGCGTAGCGGCCCAGGCCCAGGTAATCGGTGATTTCGGTCAGGGCGTCACGGTGCCGGGCCGCGTCCTGGCGCACGTCGAGCCGGCCAAGGAACAGGCCGAATGTGACCGCGCGGCGCAAGCAGTCCAGCAGCGGCCCCTCGGCGATAACGCCCATGCCGCACGCGTGCAGGGACTGGTAGCACAGTTCCAGTGGGGCAATCAGGTCACGATTGTCGACCAGCACCTCGGCGCTGGGCGGCTGGCTGCTGTTCAACGCCGAGTGCGCCCAGGCACGCGTTGCGCGCAAGCGGTCGCGCAACTGCTTGAGCACCGCCCGGTAGGGTTCAGCGCTGTCGCCGGCCTGCTGGCGCAGGGCGGCGTTGGCCTGCTGCATGGACAACTCGGCGGCCAACGCATCGATGTCGCGCAGGAACAGGTCGGCAGCCATCCAGCGGGCCAGCAGCAGCACCT
>NZ_AEWE02000090.1:1830-15112 GCF_000190455.2 Pseudomonas sp. TJI-51 | reverse complement strand
CCTCCAGCGGCAGGCGCAGCCCGGTGGCGTCCAACAAGGCCTTGTCGACCTTGCGCAGGTGGCTGGGGATGGCGTGCCATAACGAATGCTCGATCACGGCGAAGCCCCACTTGGCCTCGTCGACCGGGGTTGGCCGGGTGCGCCGGATTTCCTCGGTGTGCCAGGCCTCGGCGATCAACCGGCGCAGGCGTTCGCGCACGTGCTCGCGTTCTGCCGGGGTCAGGTCGCGGTGGTCCTGGGCAGCCAGCTGGCCGGCAATGGCATCGTACTTTTGAATCAGCGTGCGCCGCGCCACTTCGGTGGGGTGTGCCGTGAGCACCAGCTGGATATCCAGCTTCGCCAACTGCCGGGCCAGGGCATCATTGCTGTGCCCGGCCTGCTTCAGCCGCGCCAGCAACTCGGGCAGCACCCGCGCTTCGAACGGCTCGGGCTGGTCGGCATCGCGGCGGCGGATCAACTGGTACTGCTCGGCCATGTTGGCCAGGTTAAGGAACTGGTTGAAGGCCCTGGCCACGGGTAGCAGGTCTTCTTCGGCAAGGTCTGCCAGGGTCGAACTCAGTTGCTCCCCGGGGCCGCGACGGTCGGCCTTGGCGCTGTGGCGAATGGCTTCGATCTTCTGCAGGAATGCATCGCCATGCTGTTGGCGGATGGTTTCGCCCAGCAGTTCACCCAACACATGCACATCTTCACGCAAGCGCACATCGATATCGGTCATTGGCCCCTCTCTCCGTTGCATCCCTTCCAGGCTACACGCCCTTCCTGGGGGGCGGGCATGCCCGCGAAAAATCCAACGCGGTGGCTGGCACCGGCTTCACCGGTGTTCGCGGGCATGCCCGCTCCCACATTGGGGCGGTGACATTCACCCAAGAGTGCCCCCAGCCAAGCAGCGATGGCAAGCAGGGATCGGCCAAAGCAAACTAAAGTGAAGGTTGAGCACTCCCATGCCATGCAGCCTTCGAGGCGTAACCAGAGGTCATCATGAAAATCCGTGAACTCGCCCAGCACTGGGAACAGAATGCCGCCGGCACCTTGAGCCGTACCGGCCATGTCCTGCATCTGGACCTGGAGTCCGAAGCGCGCCTGGCCGCGCTGATCGACATGTACCCCAAACGTACCGCCGAGGAACTGCTCGGCGAACTGGTCGCGGCCGCGCTTGAAGAAGTGGAAGCCAGTTTTCCCTATGTGCCCGGTCGCCAGGTCATCGCCACCGATGAAGAAGGTGACCCGATGTATGAGGATGTGGGGCCGACACCGCGGTTTTTGTCGCTGTCGAAGCAGCATCTGCACAGCCTTACCACCGAGGGCAGTGAAGAGCCAGGGGCGTAGGCATTGCGCTGCCTTGATTGATCAGGCGCCGCCCGCGCGGCGCCTGATCTCGGGCAGCACATGCGCCGAGACGAACATTGGCCGCGCCGTCCGCCACCCGCTTCAATTGCCTCGGGCACTCTGCAAAAACCCTCCGCCGGGTCAGAAATTTTTCGGAACTATCCAAAAAAACTCTGAGTCACAGCTAATAGCCATCACGCTAAAACCCTGCACACCTGCCGTTGTGCACCGTTGATCCCAAGCGCGCGGACTTGTCAGGGAATGAGCGATGGACTGCTACGGACATCGTTATCAGGAGTGATCCAATGGAGCTGACCACCATGAAAACCCGCACTAGCAAACCGTCATCCACTCATGTGCGCGGGTTCAAGCTGGCCGCGCTGGCCCTGGGCAGTAGCCTGGTCCTGGCCGGCTGTGCGGGTAACCCGCCTACCGAGCAATATGCGGTTACCCAGTCCGCCGTGAATTCCGCTGTCAGCGCTGGCGGCACCGAGTTCGCCGCCGTGGAAATGAAAGCCGCGCAAGACAAGTTCAAGCAGGCTGAAATCGCCATGCACGACAAGAAGTACGACGAAGCCAAGCGCCTGGCCGAACAGGCCGAATGGGACGCACGCCTGGCTGAACGCAAGGCCCAGGCGGCCAAGGCTCAGAAGGCCGTGCAGGATGCCCGCCAGGGCGTTCAGGACGTACGTGAGGAAGGCCTGCGCAGCGCTCAGTGAGCCCTGCCCCGCCAACCTTAGCCTTCGCACACGATCAAAGGATGAACACTATGCGCAATTACGTCATGATTCCCGCCCTGCTGGCCCTGAGCGTCGGTCTTGCTGCGTGCTCGCACGACCCTAACGCCAACCTGGAAGCCGCCCGCACCAACTTCTCGGCCCTGCAGAGCGATCCACAGGCGAGCAAAGTCGCCGCGCTGGAAACCAAGGATGCCCAGGATTGGCTGAACAAGGCCGACAAGGCCTACATGGACCGTGAAGACGAGAAGAAAGTCGACCAGCTGGCCTACCTGACCAACCAGCGCGTCGAAGTGGCCAAGCAGACCATTGCCCTGCGCACTGCCGAGGGTGAGCTGAAGAACGCAGCCGCCCAGCGTGCCCAGGCCAAGCTGGATGCCCGCGATGCCCAGATCGCCAAGCTGCAGAACAGCCTGAACGCCAAGCAGACCGACCGCGGTACGCTGGTGACCTTCGGTGACGTGCTGTTCGACTTCAACAAGGCCGAGCTGAAAAGCAACGCCTACCCGAACATCACCAAACTGGCCCAGTTCCTTCAGGAAAACCCTGAGCGCAAGGTGATCGTAGAGGGCTACACCGACAGCGTCGGCTCGGCCAGCTACAACCAGAGCCTGTCCGAGCGCCGCGCCAACAGCGTACGCATGGCCCTGGTGCGCGCCGGCGTAGACCCAGCGCGCATCGTGGCCCAAGGCTACGGCAAGGAGTACCCGGTTGCGGACAACTCCAGCAACTCCGGGCGTGCACAGAACCGTCGTGTGGAGGTGACCATCTCCAACGACAACCAGCCGGTGCAGCCACGCTCCATGAGCCAGGCCAAGCAGTAATACTGGCCAGCTGACAGAGAAAGCCCCGCGATCGACGCGGGGCTTTTTTTTGCTTCGCTGCCGCTCACTGTACCTGCTGCGGCGTTTCCTCACCCATGCAGCGCACTGCACGCTTGCGGTTGTCCACCAGCACACCCGTCAGGCCTTTCTGCTGGGTATCGAACAGCACCAATACCCCGTCCACGCACTGCGCCACTTGCGGTGCCGGGTCCAGCGAAACCTTGTAATCCTCGCCGGGGACGGTCTTGAGCATGGTGTAATCCTGCAGCAACAGGGCATCCTCGGGTTTGGCGAAATGCAGGTAGCCGTAGTACCACAAGGCGCCCACCGTCACGATGATGCTGCCCACACCCGTCAGGATCAGCGGGATGGCGTTGCGTTCTTCACTCATTGGCTGTTCTTCTCGTCAGGGTAATCAGGCACTTCGGCGAGCCGCCGCAGGCCGTTGAAATGGCTAGGGTCATCGAGGAAGCGCAACATCACCTGGCGCCATGTAGGGTCGGCGAAGGTCTGCACATGGCCACCTCGGGTCAGTTGCAGCACCCGTGGCGGTGGCGCGTGCTGATACAGACGGATACCGTTTTCCAGCGGCACCAGGTCGTCATCGATGCTCTGGAAGAACAGCTTGGGCGGGCTGCGCAGTTGCTCGATCGAGCGGATCGCGCTGTCGCCGTCGGGCACCAGCCACGACAGTGGCACCTGCAATGGCCAGGTCATCCACGAGGTACTGAGGGCATAGCGCCCCACCGCCCGGTAGCTGGCCGGCACCCCGTCGAAAACCAGGGCAGCGAAGCGCTGGCGCTGCTCCGGGTGGCCTGCCAGGTAATGAATCGCCATGGCGCCGCCCAGGCTTTGCCCCAGCAACACCAGAGGCTTGCCCTTGGCCTCGGGCGCCTGGTCCAGCCAGGCCATGGCCGCGGCGATGTCCTGGTATACCTCTGGCAGGCTCGGTTTGCCCTCAGACAGGCCATAGCCGCGGTAGTCGACCATCAGCACCTGGTAACCCTGCTCCGGCAGCCAGTAGCTGCCACCCAGGTGCCCAGGCAGGTTGCCGCCGTTGCCGTGCAGGTGCAACACCGTACCCTTGACCTCGACACCCGGCTTGGCCGGCAGCCACCAGCCGTGCAGGCGAACGCCATCGGCAGTGGTCAGGGTGACATCACGGTACGCCAGCTTGGCCCGTTCAGGGGTGAACGCCTGCCCGCGCTCGGGGTAGAACAGCAGGCTGCTGCAGCCGCCCAGGGCCAGCAGCACCAGCCCCAGCAGCAGCGGGCGGCAGGACTTAGAGAATATTCGCGTAGTCGGCTTCAATGCGATCCAGGCTCAGGTGGTTGAGGAAGTTGGAGAAGCACATCCAGGCCGACAGCGCGTTGAGGTCACGGAACTGTTCGGGCAAGTACTTGGGCGGCTCGACCAGCCCCTCCTCGACCAGTTGACGCAAAGTGCGCATGTCTTCCAGGGTGGTCTTGCCACAGAACAGCAGCGGTATCTGTTCGAGCTTGCCCTTCTTCACAGCCAACTGAATGTAGTTGTAAACCATGATGAAGCCCTTGAGGTAGGACAAGTCCTTGGTAAATGGCAGGCCGTTGGGCACCGAGCCGCGGAATACCCGGCTGGCGTTGCTGTAGCTTTGCCCCATCTCGAAGCCCTGCTCACGGAAGAAGCCGTACACCTGCATGAAGTCGGCGCCCTCCTCGACCATGTGGATGGCACGGGTGCGGTTGGTGAGCTTGCGCAGGCGGCTGGGGTAGGAGGCAAAGGCAATCACCTCCATGAGGATGGCCAGGCCTTCCTGGGTCACCGTCGACGAGGGCGGGCCCTTGGCCAGGAAGGTGCAGATCGGCTGGTTCAGGCCATTGAGCGTGGTGCCGACGTGCACCAGCCCTTCGTGCACTTCCAGCGCCCGCACGTCACGGGCATTGAACATGGCATCGGCGCGCACCTTGATATAGTCGGCACCGGCGGCGGCGTCAGCGACAATGCCGTCGGACTCGAATACACGGATGGTGCCTTCGGCTTCACCGAACACCGTGTTCAGGCGCCGCTGTAGGGTATCGACAGCCTCTTTGGCGGTCAGGTTCTTCGGTTCGTCCTTCAGGTCGCCGCGGCCATCGATGTTGTTCAGGTAGTCCGACAGCATCAGGCCGAGGTCGGCCAAGGTCGGGTCACCGGCATGAAAGGCGTCGGAAGCGGCGCCATACAACTCCTGGGAGATCAGGCCGAACTCCTCGGTGCCACGGGCTTCGAGCATGCGCACTACCATGCGGTACTCGCGGCACATGCGCTTCATGATCTGCCCAACGGGGTTGAACTGGCCTAGCTGGCGAATGATGTCGCGCTCGATCCCCTGAAACTCGGCCTTGACGGCGCTGGAGTCGAACGACAGGGGCCGCGACTGGTAATAGGCGCGGTCGACCGCTGGCGGCTCCTTGCCCTTGCCCTGCAGGAAGCCCTGCCGAATGCTGTCGTCCCACTTCACCGCATCCAGCACCCGAATCGGTGTTTGCGCCGCGACGATGCGGTCGGACAGGGCGCGGATGGTCTGCTGGTATTCGTCCACCGGGGACTCCTTTCTAGTACAGAAAACCTGTACCGGCCTCATCGCCGACAAGCCAGCTCCCACAGGTTTATCACTGCCTTGGAGCCCTGTGCTGTACCCGTGGGAGCTGGCTTGCCGGCGATGAAGCCAGCACGGTCATTTGCCGGACCGCTGGAACCGGGCCACTTCAACGAACAGGTCCGAGTTGGCCGGGTCGTCCAGGTACGCCAGCACCCGCGCCGACGGGCTGTCGATCAACACACCATCGCCGTTGCCTTCCGGCACCTCGGTACTGCGCCCGGTCAGTTCCTGTTTGTCCAATGCCTGCTGCACTTGCTCGACATCCAGGTTGTACAGCACCAGTTCCTTGCCATCGACGATATCGAAGCCGCCAATCAGGAAATTGCCGCCCAGGCGCTTGGGCACACCGGCCGACAGGTACCAGCGGTTACCGTGGCGCGACACCGTGAACATGTAGGCTTCCGGTGCCTTGCCTTTGGCCGTGGCGACCGCCTTGTAGGCATTGCCACTGCTGCGGGTGATGGTGAGCTTCAACGGCTCACCCCAGGCGTCCTTGCTGCTCCACTTGCCGAGCAAGGCCTTGGGCGCGGCCTGATTGCTGGGCAATGGCTCATGGAAGGTCACCAGACAACCGCCCAGCAGCAGGAATGACAAAGTCAACAACACCACACGCCAGGCTTTCATCAGGTTCTCCTTGAAAAGTCGGTCTCGCTCAGGCCGATGCCAGCACCAGTTGCAGGTATCGGGTAAGCATAGCGAGCATCTGCCCATCGGCTTGCGCGCTGGCATCCTTGAGCAGGCCCTGATATTCCATCTGCTCGATAATCGCCGTCAACATTTGGGCGTCCTGTTCCGGCTGCCGCGAACCGACCACCTGCAGCAATTGGCGGGTGCCGTGCAGCAGGATCTGCTCGTGCGCACAGACCAGTTCGGCCAGGCGCGGGCACAGCAGCGCCTCTTGGCGGAACGCCTGTTCGGCCATCAGGAAGTCGCGGCGGTTCAGCAGTTGGCGCTGCACGTAGTCGGCGGTCATGCGTGCCACTTCGTCAGCCAGCCGTGCCCGCGCCTGCGGGCTGCCATCCCCTTGGGCCAGCAGCTGGCGCAGCACAACTTCGGTGTTGGCCCACAGTTTGGCCATGTAGGCGGCGCTGCGTTCGACGTACTGGGCGAAGGTATCGGTGAGCAGGTCCTCGATGTCCTTGAAATAGTAGGTGGTGGCCGACAAAGGCACACCGGCCTCGGCAGCCACCGCCCGGTGACGCACGCCGCGAACGCCATCGCGCACGACAATGCGCATGGCAGCATCGAGAATCTGCTGGCGACGCTGTTCGCTGCCTTGGCGGGCAGCTTTGCGGCCTTGGTATTGCACGCTTTCGGCGACGGCGGTGGCGATGCCGGCGGCGCCCTGGTGAGGGGTGGCGGGTGTCATAGGGGACCTCACGGAAGAAGCGGCAAGCTACAAGCGGCAAGCCACCAGAAAAAGCGGAATGCACGCGGACTGCCGTTTCTTGTAGCTTGCCGCTTATGGCTTGCCGCTCGCAAAGAAAAGCCGCCTGAAAAGGCGGCTCGTTCAGCTCACTCAGGCCTGCGGGCGCATGTGCGGGAACAGGATCACATCGCGGATCGACGGCGAGTTGGTCAGCAGCATCACCAGGCGGTCGATACCAATGCCTTCACCCGCGGTCGGCGGCATGCCGTACTCCAGCGCGCGAACGAAGTCGGCGTCGTAGTGCATGGCTTCGTCGTCACCGGCGTCTTTCTCGGCTACCTGGGCCAGGAAGCGCTCGGCCTGGTCTTCGGCATCGTTGAGCTCGGAGTAGGCGTTGGCGATTTCGCGGCCACCGATGAACAGCTCGAAACGGTCGGTCACGGCCGGGTTGTCGTCGTTGCGACGGGCCAGCGGCGACACCTCGAACGGGTACTCGGTGATGAAGTGGGGCTGCTCCAGCTTGTGCTCGACCAGCTCTTCGAAAATCATCACCTGCAGCTTGCCCAGGCCTTCGTGGCCCAGCACCTTGGCACCGGCCTTCTTGGCGATGTCACGGGCGCGGTCGACGTCCTGCAGGTCGGCAGCGGTCAGCTCCGGGTTGTACTTGAGGATCGAGTCGAACACCGACAGGCGGGCGAACGGCTCGCCGAAGTGGAACACCTTGTCGCCGTACGGCACGTCGGTGCTGCCCAGAACCAGCTGCGCCAGCTCGCGGAACAGTTCCTCGGTGAGGTCCATGTTGTCGCGGTAGTCGGCGTAGGCCTGGTAGAACTCGAGCATGGTGAATTCCGGGTTGTGCCGGGTCGAAACACCTTCGTTACGGAAGTTGCGGTTGATCTCGAACACCTTCTCGAACCCGCCCACGACAAGCCGCTTGAGGTACAGCTCCGGTGCAATGCGCAGGAACATGGCCATGTCCAGGGCGTTGTGGTGGGTTTCGAACGGCTTGGCCGCAGCACCACCCGGGATGGTTTGCAGCATGGGCGTTTCGACTTCGAGGAAGTCACGCTCGATGAGGAACTTGCGAATGTGCGAGATCACCTGCGAGCGCACACGGAAGGTGTGGCGGGTTTCTTCGTTGACCATCAGGTCGACGTAGCGCTGGCGGTAGCGCTGCTCGGTATCGGTCAGGCCGTGGTGCTTGTCGGGCAGCGGGCGCAGCGACTTGGTCAGCAGGCGCACGTTGGTCATTTCGACGTACAGGTCGCCTTTGCCAGAGCGGGCCAGGGTGCCCTCGGCGCTGATGATGTCGCCCAGGTCCCAGGTTTTGACTGCGGCCAGGGTTTCTTCCGGCAGGGTCTTGCGGTTGACGTAGACCTGAATGCGGCCGGTCATGTCCTGGATCACCATGAACGAGCCACGGTTGAGCATGATGCGGCCCGCCACCTTGACCGGAATCGCGGCTGCTTCCAGCTCTTCCTTGGTCTTGTCCGCGTACTGCTTCTGCAGGTCGTTGCAGTAGCTGTCGCGACGGAAGTCATTGGGGAAGGCATTGCCCTTGGCACGCTCGGCGGCAAGTTTTTCCTTGCGCAGGGCGATCAGGGCATTCTCTTCCTGTTGCAGGTCTTGCGATTCGGTCTTGAGGTCGCTCATCTGGTCATTTTTTCCATCAGGTATTCGTTGCCCTTTTCGGGCAGGGCACGCGCCAGCGGCGGTTCGCCGATGGCGCGGCGGTGGAGTACGGCTTACAGGCCCTGCTTCAGGCTTGCTTCCAGGTACTGGTCGAGGTCGCCATCCAGCACCTTCTGGCAATCGCTACGTTCCACGCCGGTACGCAGGTCCTTGATACGCGAGTCATCCAGCACGTAGGAGCGGATCTGGTGGCCCCAGCCGATGTCCGACTTGCTGTCTTCCAACGCCTGCGAGGCGGCGTTGCGCTTTTGCATTTCCAGCTCGTACAACTTGGCCCGCAGCATTTTCATGGCGGTGTCCTTGTTGGCGTGCTGCGAACGTTCGTTCTGGCACGCCACCACGGTGTTGGTCGGTACGTGGGTGATACGTACGGCCGAGTCGGTGGTGTTGACGTGCTGGCCACCGGCACCGGAGGAACGGTAGGTGTCGATGCGCAGGTCGGACGGGTTGATCTCGATTTCGACCTTGTCGTCGATTTCTGGCGAAACGAACACCGCCGAGAACGAGGTGTGGCGACGGGCGCCGGAGTCGAACGGGCTCTTGCGCACCAGGCGGTGCACGCCGATTTCGGTGCGCAGCCAGCCAAAGGCGTACTCGCCCTTGATGTGCACGGTGGCGCCCTTGATACCGGCTACTTCACCTTCGGACAGTTCGATGATGGTGGCGTCGAAACCACGCTTGTCGGCCCAGCGCAGGTACATGCGCAGCAGGATGTTGGCCCAGTCCTGCGCCTCGGTACCGCCAGAGCCGGCCTGGATATCCAGGTAGGCGTTGTTCATGTCCATTTCGCCGCTGAACATGCGACGGAACTCAAGCTGAGCCAGGTTTTCTTCCAGGCCTTCCAGCTCGGTCACGACGTCGCCGACGGCGCCTTCGTCATTTTCCTCGACAGCCATGTCGAGCAAGTCCTGGCAGTCGCCCAGGCCGTTGGACAGCTTGTCCAGGGTCTCGACCACCTGTGCCAGCATGGCACGCTCGCGGCCCAGGGCCTGCGCGTACTCGGGCTTGTTCCAGACGTTGGGGTCTTCCAGCTCGCGGTTGACTTCGATCAGGCGGTCATGCTTGTGATCGTAGTCAAAGATACCCCCGAATTGACTGGGAACGCTCGGTGAGGTCCTTGATGGTGTTCAGGATCGGTTGGATTTCCATGGGCTGGCTACTCGCACGAATTCGGTGAAAAGCCTGCGAGTATAACCGAGTCCGCCGCAGGGCGGCAGACCCGCCGGGCGGTAGCCTGTACATGAGCTACCACGAGGGCCGGTGCTGTTATCGGCGCGTCAGGCAATGCCGACCTGGTTGCGCCCGCCATTCTTGGCCAGGTACAGGCCCTTGTCGGCCGCCGAGATCAGTTGCCGGCAATGGCTGCCGATACTCGGGGTCTGGGTGGCCAGGCCGATGCTCACGGTCAGGAACGCATCAGCCGCCGGTGCAGTGTGCGGGATACCCAGGCCATGCACGGTCTGGCGCAGCTTTTCGGCCACCAGCCGTGCCCCGCCAGGCGAGGTGTTGGGCAGCACCAGGGCGAATTCCTCGCCGCCGTAACGCGCGGGCAGGTCACTGGGCCGCGAGCAGGAGCCGCGGATCGACTCGGCCACCTGGCGCAGCGCCTCGTCACCGGCCAGGTGGCCAAAGCTGTCGTTGAAGGCCTTGAAGTAGTCCACGTCGATCATCAGCAGCGACAGTTGTTGCTGCTCGCGCATGGCCCGGCGCCACTCCAGTTCCAGGTATTCGTCGAAGTGCCGGCGATTGGACAGCCCGGTCAGGCCATCGGAGTTCATCAGCCGCTGCAGCATCAGGTTGGAATCCAGCAACTGCTGCTGGCTGACGCGCAGGGCGCGGTAGGCCTCGTCGCGCTGCAGCAGGGTCAGGTAGGAGCGCGAGTGGTAGCGAATACGCGCCACCAGTTCGATGGTGTCCGGCAGCTTGACCAGGTAATCATTGGCCCCGGCCGCAAACGCCGCGCTCTTGACCAGAGGGTCTTCCTTGGTGGAGAGCACGATGATCGGAATGTCCTGGGTCACCGGGTTGTTGCGGTACTCACGCACCAGGGTCAAACCGTCCAGGCCCGGCATGATCAGGTCCTGAAGGATGACCGTGGGCTTGATGCGCATGGCCTGGGCCACCGCCTGGTGGGGGTCGGCACAGAAGTGGAAGTCGATATTGTCCTGGTTGGCCAACCCTCGCCTCACGGCCTCGCCGATCATGGCCTGATCGTCGACCAGCAGTACCATTGCCGCGTTTTCGTTGGTGGTCGCGAAACCTTCGATCGGTAAATCATCCATACATGGTCACCCGATCACTACCGGCGTGGCGGCGTGATTCAATACGTGTCGTCATTTTCCAAAAATTTCCGTCAAGCGCCCGGCGATGCGGTCCAGCGGGCGAATTTCCACGGCAGCATCAATGGCTGCGGCGGCCTTGGGCATGCCGTACACCGCGCTGCTGGCCTGGTCCTGGGCAATGGTCAGGAAACCCTGCTGACGCATCAGCTTCAGGCCTTGGGCACCGTCGCGGCCCATGCCGGTGAGCAATACCCCCACCGCATCGCCGTGCCAGTGTTGGGCCACGCTCTCGAAAAACACATTAATCGACGGCCGGTAGATTTCATTCACCGGCTCGGCAGTGTAGGCCAGTTGGCCGTTCTGTAGCAGGCGGATATGGTGATTGGTGCCGGCCAGCAGCACCACGCCCGGCTGCGGCGGGCCCCCCTTCCCGGGCCGCCCNNGCCAGCCGCACCTGCCGGTTGGCGGCGGTGCCGAGCCACTCGGCCATGCCTGCGGCAAATACCTGGTCCACATGCTGGACCAGCACGATGGCCGCCGCAAACGCCGGCGGCAAGCCCTTGAGCAACACCTCCAGGGCTGCCGGGCCACCGGCCGACGAACCAATCGCCACCAGGCCGCGACGCTGTGAAGCTTCGCGCAGCGGCAGCTCAACCGGGCGCGCAACCGGTGCACGCTGCTGGCCAATCAGCCAGCCGATATTGAGGATCTTGCGCAGCAGCGGGGCCGCCGCTTCGCGGGGATCACCCGCGCCCAGTGCCGGGGTGTCCACCACATCGAGCGCGCCATGGCCCATGGCTTCGAACACCCGGTGCACATTCTGCTTGCGGTCGACCGTGACGACGACGATGGCACATGGGGTTTCGGCCATGATCCGCCGGGTCGCCTCCACGCCGTCCATCACCGGCATGATCAGGTCCATGAGGATCAGGTCCGGAAGCTGCTCGGTACAACGCTGCACTGCCTCGGCGCCATTGCTGGCCACCCACACCAGCTCGTGCGCGGGCTCAAGGGCGACTGCACGGCGTAGGGCCTCGACCGCCATGGGCATGTCATTGACGATGGCGATCTTCATCCCTGAGCCCCTCCGATCAGTTCCACCACAGCATCCAGCAACGCGTCGTCGTGGAAACTGGCCTTTGCCAAATAGTAGTCGGCCCCAGCATCCAGGCCACGCCGCCGGTCTTCCTCACGGTCTTTGTAGGACACCACCATCACTGGCAAGCCTTGCAGGCGCTGGTCGCGCCGCACCAGGGTGACCAGTTCGATACCGTCCATGCGTGGCATGTCGATATCGGTGATCAGCAAATCGAAGTCTTCACTGCGCAAGGCGTTCCAGCCGTCCATGCCGTCTACCGCTACCGCCACGTCGTAGCCACGGTGGCTGAGCAGCTTGCGCTGCAGCTCGCGCACGGTCAGTGAATCGTCGACCACCAGGATGCGTTTGTGCGCCACCCCACGGGTGCCGCCGCTGCCGCGTTCGATACGCTCCAGGCTGCCGGTGCTCAGCAGTTTATCCACCGAGCGCAGCAGGTCTTCGACATCGACGATCAGCACCACTGAACCATCATCGAGCAAGGCACCCGAAGAAATGTCCTGCACCTTGCCCAGCCGTGGGTCGAGCGGCATCACCACCAGCACGCGTTCGCCTACCAGGCGCTCCACGGCCACACCGTACAGTTGCTCGCGCTCACGGATCACCACGACCCGCAGGCTGCTGCCGTCGCTTTGCCCCAGCGGGCGGTTGAGCAACTGGCTGGCCGCCACCAGGCCGATGTGCCGGCCCTCGTGCCAGAAGTGCTGGCGGCCTTCGATCTGCACGATCTGCTCGGCGGTGACGTCCAGGGTGCGCTCGATATGCGCCAGCGGAAAAGCGTAAGCCTCGCCACCGACCTCGACGACCAGGCTACGCACCACGGACAGGGTCAACGGCACCTGCAGATGGAAGCGGCAGCCCTGCCCTGGCTGCTGGCTCAGCTCGATCGAGCCGCGCAGTTCGCGAATCATGTGTTGCACCGCATCCAGCCCGACGCCGCGCCCGGACACTTCGGTCACCTTGTCGCGCAGGCTGAAGCCGGGCAGGAACAGGAATGTCAGCAGTTCCGCTTCGCTCATGCGCGCCACGGTGTCGGCCGGCGACAGGGCGCGCTCGACGATACTGCCGCGCAGGCGCTCCAGGTCGATACCGGCGCCATCGTCGATCAGCTCCAGGCTGAGCATGCCAGCTTGGTGCGAGGCACGCAGGCGCACCAGCCCTTCCGCTGGCTTGCCCGCCAGCAGGCGCCGTTCCGGAAGTTCGATGCCGTGGTCCACGGCATTGCGCAACAGGTGGGTCAATGGCGCTTCAAGCTTTTCCAGCACATCACGGTCGACCTGGGTTTTTTCGCCCTCCACCACCAGCCGTACCGGCTTTTCCCGCGAACGGCCGCGGC
>NZ_AEWE02000090.1:0-1720 GCF_000190455.2 Pseudomonas sp. TJI-51 | reverse complement strand
ATCGAGGTCGGCGGCCTGCTGTTGCAGGATCTGCTGGGTCTCGACCAGCAGGCGCTGGGTTTGCGCCAAGGCTTCGAGCACTTCACTGTTCTGGCCGCTGTCTTCCAGCTGCATGCGCACGCCGTCGAGCGCCTGCATCCCTTGGCCGTGCATGCGTTTGAGGCGCTGCAGGGTGGCCAGGTAAGGCTTCAGACGTTGGGTCTCCACCAGCGACTTGCTGGACAGGTCGAGCAGGCTGTTCAGGCGGTCGGCAGTGACCCGTAACACCCGTTCGCCTGCATCGCCGACGCGCTTGCCCACCTTGCGTCGCAGCGCTGGCTCGGGCTCGGGCTCAGGCTCGGCGTCGGGCTCTGACAGCTCACTGGGCAGCACCAACGGTGCCGGCGGCGGGCTGACCGACGGCGACGACGGCGATACGGCCCCTGCCGCCACGGGCAGCGGCGGCACGCCGGCGCCGCCTGGGTCGAGCAGGCTGGCCATCTGCGCAAGAAACACCGGCAGGGTCGCCTGCGCCGCACTGTCGCCCGGTGTGGCAATGCGCATCAGCAAGTCGGTCCCCTGCAACAGCGCATCGATATGCTCGGCATTCAACCGCAGGCGCCCCTCCTGGGCGGCTACCAGGCAATCCTCCATGACATGCGCGACGCTGACGCCCGCGTCCACGCCAACGATACGGGCGGCGCCCTTGAGCGAGTGGGCCGCGCGCATGCACGCCTCGAGCTGGTCAGCCTGGGTAGGGTTGCGCTCGAGTGCCATCAGGCCGGCGCTGAGCACCTGGGTCTGCGCTTCGGCCTCCAGGCTGAACAGCTCGAGCAACGAGGCGTCGCGCATTTGCTCTGGGGTCATGACAAGCTCCGCTGCACGGCAGCCAGTAAGTGTTGATCGTCCAGTACCCGCACGCTGCGCCCGCGCCATTGCAGCACCGCCGCGGTATAGCGGGTGGCGTCCTGGCCACTGCCCAGCAACAGCGGGTCGAGCCGGTGGATGCCGTCGATTTCCTCGACCGCCACCACCACCGGGCCGCCCTCGCTGGCCAGGATCAGCATGCGTGGCATCGCCCGGCCGCTGCGCTGCTCGGCAGCACCCAGCTGAACGCCCAGCAAGTCGGCCAATGACAGGCATGGCACCAGCGCCCCACGTACGTTGGCGACCCCCTGCAACACCCGCGAGCGCTGGTGCGGCAACGAATGCACTGCCTGCAACGGGGCGATTTCGGCCAGGCAGGCGGTCGCCAGCGCCAGCCATTCTTCACCCAGACGGAACAGCAACATGGATCGACCGGTGTGCTCTTGCAGCGGCTCACGCTCGGCCGCCGAGTGCTCCTGCGCCAATGCATAGCGGTCAAGCAGGCGGGTAGCCGCAGCGGCGTAGACTTCGCAGTTGCGGCAATGCACGTGCCGCTCCAGTAGCGGGCATTGCTTGTTGCCATGTACACCAATGCGGTTCCAGCAGTCGTCGATGAGCGCATCGTCATCGGCCAGCAGTTGCATCGCGGATTCACCGTTCACCGTTCAGACTCCCGCCCAGCCCGCGCCGCCCGTTCCTGCAGGCGCCGTGCCCCGGCCAGGTCACCCTGGGCCGCAAGCAGGGCCGCCAGGTGCAGCAACGCCTCGGGGTGTTGTGGCTCCAGATACAGCGCTTTGCGGTAGTGGGTCAGCGCTTGCTGTGCGTCGCCCTCAGTATCGCTGAGCAGCCCCAGCCAGTAATACACCTGCGCCGC
>NZ_AEWE02000009.1:0-9731 GCF_000190455.2 Pseudomonas sp. TJI-51 | reverse complement strand
CGGGCGGCGCTCGGTCTCACGGGCACCAAAAAATCCTGCGCTGACATTTATCTCAAAGCTTCTGATCAAAAGTTGGTCAAATCCTGAGCAATTTCCGATATAATTCGCGCCCCTCATTTTCGGCAGGCCCTGCGCGCGCTGTTAACCAATGAAACTCATCGTCAAAGTCTTCCCAGAAATCACCATCAAGAGCCGGCCGGTGCGCAAGCGCTTCATCCGCCAGCTCGGCAAGAATATCCGCAACGTGCTCAAGGACCTCGACCCTGAGCTTGCGGTGGATGGTGTGTGGGACAACCTCGAAGTGGTTACCCGCGTCGAAGACGAGAAAGTCCAGCGCGAGATGATCGAGCGCCTCACCTGCACCCCGGGTATTACCCATTTCCTGCAGGTAGAGGAATACCCGCTGGGTGACTTCGACGATATCGTCGCCAAGTGCAAGCACCATTTTGGCCACCTGCTGGCCGGCAAGCACTTCGCCGTGCGCTGCAAGCGCGGTGGTCACCATGACTTCACCTCGATGGACGTCGACCGTTACGTCGGCAGCCAGCTGCGCCAGCAATGCGGCGCTGCCGGCATCGCGCTGAAGAACCCCGAGGTGATGGTGCGCATCGAAATCCGCAACCAGCGCCTGTACGTGATCCACAACCAGCACAATGGCATTGGCGGTTACCCGCTCGGTGCGCTGGAGCAGACCCTGGTGCTGATGTCCGGTGGCTTCGACTCCACCGTGGCGGCCTACCAGATGATGCGCCGTGGCCTGATGACCCATTTCTGCTTCTTCAACCTTGGCGGCCGTGCCCACGAGCTGGGCGTGATGGAAGTGGCCCATTACCTGTGGAAGAAGTACGGCAGCAGCCAGCGCGTGCTGTTCATCAGCGTGCCGTTCGAGGAAGTGGTTGGCGAAATCCTCAACAAGGTCGACAACAGCTACATGGGCGTGACCCTCAAGCGCATGATGCTGCGCGGCGCCGCGCATATGGCCGACCGCCTGCAGATCGACGCATTGGTGACCGGCGAGGCGATTTCCCAGGTATCGAGCCAGACCTTGCCGAACCTGTCGATCATCGACTCGGCCACCGACAAGCTGGTGCTGCGCCCGCTGCTGGCCACGCACAAGCAGGACATCATCGACCAGGCCACCGAAATCGGCACCGCCGACTTCGCCAAGCACATGCCGGAATACTGTGGCGTGATCTCGGTGAACCCGACCACCCATGCCAAGCGCCACCGCATGGAGCACGAAGAAAAGCAGTTCGACATGGCCGTGCTGGAGCGCGCCCTGGAGCGCGCCAAGTTCATTTCCATCGACCACGTGATCGATGAATTGGGCAAGGACATCGAAATCGAGGAAGTGGCCGAGGCGCTGCCAGGCCAGATCGTCATCGACATTCGTCACCCCGACGCCCAGGAAGATCAGCCTCTGGTACTGGAAGGTATCGAGGTCCAGGCCATGCCGTTCTATGCCATCAACAGCAAGTTCAAGCATCTGGACCCCACGCGCCAGTACTTGCTGTATTGCGACAAGGGTGTGATGAGCCGTTTGCACGCACACCACCTGCTCAGTGAGGGACATGCCAATGTGCGTGTTTATCGTCCGACATAAGACGCCGGGGCTGTATGGCGGCAGTATCCGCCATCGCCCTCCCGACCGCCGGGCCCGCTGAGCCTTAAACAGTACATATTCGCCGCCTACACTGGGCGGCAACCGAATCCTCTGATCGAGATACACTTGTGATCGAAAATCTGCGTAACATCGCCATCATCGCCCACGTTGACCATGGTAAAACCACCCTGGTCGACAAACTCCTGCGTCAGTCCGGCACCCTGGAGCGTAACGAGCTCAACGACGAGCGCGTCATGGACTCCAACGACCAGGAAAAAGAGCGCGGTATTACCATTCTGGCGAAGAACACCGCCATCAACTGGAACGGCTACCACATCAACATCGTCGACACCCCCGGCCACGCCGACTTCGGTGGCGAGGTCGAGCGTGTAATGTCGATGGTCGACTCGGTGCTGCTGCTGGTCGACGCCCAGGACGGCCCGATGCCGCAAACCCGCTTCGTGACCAAGAAGGCCTTCGAAGCCGGCCTGAAGCCCATCGTCGTGATCAACAAGGTCGACCGCCCGGGCGCGCGTCCGGACTGGGTTCTGGACCAGATCTTCGACCTGTTCGACAACCTCGGTGCCACCGATGAACAGCTGGACTTCAAAGTCGTCTACGCCTCGGCCCTGAACGGCATCGCCGGTCTGGACCACACCGCCATGGGCGAAGACATGACTGCGCTGTACCAGTCGATCGTCGACAACGTACCAGCACCGTCTGTTGACCGTGACGGCCCGTTCCAGATGCAGATCTCCGCACTGGACTACAACAGCTTCCTCGGTGTTATCGGCGTTGGTCGTATCGCCCGTGGTCGCGTCAAGCCGAACACCCCGGTTGTCGCCATCGACACCAACGGCAAGAAGCGTAACGGCCGTATCCTGAAACTGATGGGCCACCACGGCCTGCACCGCGTCGACGTCGAAGAAGCTCAGGCTGGCGACATCGTCTGCATCAGCGGTTTCGACGAGCTGTTCATCTCCGACACCCTGTGCGCCCCAGACGCGGTAGAGGCGATGAAGCCGCTGACCGTTGACGAGCCAACCGTTTCCATGACCTTCCAGGTCAACGACTCGCCATTCTGCGGTAAAGAAGGCAAGTTCGTGACCAGCCGCAACATCAAGGACCGTCTGGACAAGGAGCTGCTGTACAACGTGGCCCTGCGCGTTCAGGAAACCGATTCCCCTGACAAGTTCAAGGTATCGGGCCGTGGCGAGCTGCACCTGTCGGTACTGATCGAAACCATGCGTCGTGAAGGCTTCGAGATGGCTGTTGGCCGCCCTGAAGTGATCATCCGCGAAGTCGACGGCGTGAAGCAGGAACCGTTCGAGAACGTCACCATCGACATCCCTGAAGAATCCCAGGGCAAGGTCATGGAAGAGATGGGCCTGCGTAAGGGTGACCTGACCAACATGGTGCCGGATGGCAAGGGCCGTGTTCGCCTGGAATACAACATTCCAGCCCGTGGTCTGATCGGCTTCCGTAACCAGTTCCTGACCCTGACCAACGGTGCAGGCATCCTGACCTCGATCTTCGACCGCTACGACACCATGAAGTCGGGCCAGATGTCTGGCCGCCTGAACGGTGTTCTGGTGTCGGTCGAAACCGGCAAGGCACTGACCTACTCGCTGGAAACCCTGCAGGCTCGCGGCAAGCTGTTCGTTGAACACGGCCAGGAGATCTACAACGGTCAGATCATCGGCCTGAACAGCCGTGACAACGACCTGGGCGTGAACCCGACCAAGGGCAAGAAGCTGGACAACATGCGTGCTTCGGGCAAAGACGAAGTTATCGCCCTGGTACCGCCAGTTCGCCACACCCTGGAACAGGCCCTGGAATTCATCCAGGACGACGAGCTGTGCGAAGTCACGCCTAAGTCGATCCGTCTGCGCAAGAAGATCCTGGACGAAGGCGAGCGTACCCGCGCTGCCAAGAAAGCCAAGAACTGAGTTAGCTCAGGCTGAATAAAAGCGCCCCCGGTCGAAAGGCCGGGGGCGTTTTTTTATGCTTGCAGAATTTGCGTTGGCCCTTTTCGCGGGCTTGCCCGCTCCCACAGGTACTGCACAGGCCTTGAGGATCGCGCAGATCCTGTGGGAGCGGGCAAGCCCGCGAAGAGGCCCTTGACGGCTAACGCTTAGCGCCCGACCACCTTGGGCTTGTACGCACAATACCCCGGCCGGGGGCCAACCTTGGGGTGGTTGCGGCAGGTGTCCGGGCGCTTGTCATAAATGGTGCACAGGCGGCTTTTGCGATCCAGATACATGCAGTCGTCGTTGCTCATCCGGGTCAGGGTGAAGATGCCTGACTTCTGGTTGAAGCGCTCGATGATGCCTTCTTTCTGCAAACGCTTGGCCACGTTCTTCGGCGGTTCGTCTTTCTCGAATTCATCGACTACGCCGATGCGGATCAGATCCTTGATCTTCACCTCTACCGGCAGGGTGCAGCAGGTCGAATGGCAGCCATGGCACATGTTGCTGGTGTAGCGCTGCCAGGTCTCCAGGCGGTCGACTTCGGCTGCGGCGATCAGGGTCGTTTTCATCTTTATCAGGGGCGGATCACGGTCTTGGGGCGCGCGATGATACCGGAATTGTTCAATTTATGAACAACCTTTTGCCGGAATCACCAAGTCGGCATGAAAACTGCGAACCGTAACTGTCTCTCCCTGTCGAAGGGTCTAGTCTGAACACTCTCCCTCCGCTTTCGTCAACTTGCCCGAGGATGCCCCATGTCCCAGGAACCTGAAGCTCGTGACGCCGAAGTCGCGGATTTTCGCGCTGCCGTACTGAACAAGCTGACCTATGCGGTTGGCAAGGACCCGGAGCACGCCTTCGACCATGACTGGTTCGAAGCCATCGCCCTGGCCGCGCGCGATCACATGGTCGACCACTGGATGGACCACACCCGCCAGGCCTACCGGCGTAGCCAGAAACGGGTCTACTACCTTTCCCTGGAGTTTCTGATTGGCCGCCTGCTCTACGACAGCCTGAGCAACCTGGGCTTGCTGGACATCGCCCGAGAGGCCCTGCAAGACCTGGACGTGGACCTGGAGCGCATCCGCCTGCTGGAGCCCGATGCCGCACTGGGCAACGGTGGCCTGGGGCGTCTAGCCGCCTGCTTCATGGAAAGCATGTCGACCCTGGGCATTGCCGCCCATGGCTACGGTATCCGCTACGAGCATGGCTTGTTCCGCCAGGCACTGGTCGATGGTTGGCAGCAGGAGCAGACCGAGAACTGGCTGGACTTCGGCAACCCGTGGGAGTTCGAGCGTGCCGAAGTGATCTACCCGATCAGCTTTGGCGGTAGCGTCGAAACGGTGCACGACAACCATGGCAACCAACGCCAGGTGTGGTCACCTGGCGAGACCGTGCGTGCGGTAGCGTACGACACGCCGGTGGTCGGCTGGCGGGGTTCGAGCGTCAACACCCTGCGCCTGTGGCGGGCACGGGCGCTGGAAGAGCTGCACCTGGAGCGCTTCAACGCCGGTGACCACCTGGGCGCAGTGGCCGAGGTGGCACGTGCCGAAAGCATTTCGCGGGTGCTGTACCCGGCGGACAGTACCGAGGCCGGGCAGGAACTGCGCCTGCGCCAGGAGTATTTCTTCGTATCGGCATCACTGCAGGACTTGCTGCGCCGCCACCTGAACCAGCATGACTCGCTGCTCAACCTGCCCGATGCGGCCGCCATCCAGCTCAACGACACGCACCCGTCCATTGCCGTGGCGGAGCTGATGCGCTTGCTGGTGGACCAGCACGAAATCCCATGGGACAAGGCCTGGGAGCTGACCGTCGGCACCTTGGCCTACACCAACCACACCCTGTTGCCCGAAGCGCTGGAAACCTGGCCGGTGGCGTTGATGGAGCGCATGCTGCCGCGGCACATGCAGATCATCTACCTGATCAACGCGTACCATATCGACAGCCTGCGTGCCAAAGGCCTGCACGACTTCGACGTGCTGCGGGCGGTGTCGCTGATCGAGGAAGACAACGGCCGCCGAGTTCGCATGGGCAACCTGGCATTCCTCGGCTCGCACAGCGTCAACGGCGTTTCGGCGTTGCACAGCCAGCTGATGAAGAGCACGGTGTTCGCCGAGCTGCACAAGTTGTATCCGCAGCGTATCAACAACAAGACCAACGGCATTACCTTCCGCCGCTGGTTGTACCAGTCCAACCCGCAACTCACCGACATGCTGGTGGAGGCGCTGGGGCCGGAGCTCAAGGACGACCCGGAGGGGCGCCTGGCCGGTTTGGTGCCGTTCGCCGACAAGGCGGGTTTCCGCAAGCAGTTCGCGGCTCAGCGCCTGCACAGCAAGCGTGCCCTGGCCAGCATCATCCAGGACCGCGTTGGCGTCACGGTCAACCCCGAAGCGCTGTTCGACGTGCAGGTCAAGCGTATTCACGAGTACAAGCGCCAGTTGCTCAACCTGCTGCATACCGTGGCCCTGTACCAGGCCATGCGCAACGACCCTGGCACCAATTGGGTGCCGCGGGTGAAGATTTTCGCCGGCAAGGCGGCGGCCAGCTACCACCAGGCCAAGCTGATCATCAAGCTGACCAACGACATCGCCCGGGTGGTGAACAACGACCCGACCGTGCGTGGCCAGTTGAAGGTGGTGTTCCTGCCCAACTACAACGTCAGCCTGGCCGAGAGCATCATTCCGGCTGCGGACCTCTCCGAGCAGATTTCCACGGCCGGTTACGAAGCCTCGGGTACCAGCAACATGAAGTTCGGCCTGAACGGCGCACTGACCATCGGTACCCTGGATGGGGCCAACGTGGAAATGTGCGAGCAGGTTGGTGCCGACAACATGTTCATATTCGGCCTGACCGCCCAGCAGGTCGAGGCGCGCAAGCGGGCGGGTGATTTTGGCGCCACGGCGGCGATTGCTGCGTCCAACCGCCTCAACGACGTACTGCAGGCGATTCGCAGCGGTGTGTTCTCGCCGGACGACCCTTCGCGCTACACCGGCTTGATCGATGGGCTGGTGGCCTATGACCGCTTCCTGGTATGTGCCGATTTCGATGCCTACTGGGATGCCCAGCAGCGCGTCGAGGACTTGTGGCACACGCCGGAGCAATGGTGGCGCATGGCGGTGCTGAACACGGCGCGGATGGGCTGGTTCTCGTCGGACCGGACCATTCGCGAATATGCTACGCAGATCTGGAAAGCGCTGGATTGAAGGTGCCTGCACCGCCTTCTTCACGGGCTCGCTCGTGAAGAAGGCGGGCGCCGACCACCGGCCTGGCACACGCTGAACTACCGACCTATTGTGCCGTCAGAGTGCCGTGGCGAGTCTCATCACTCGCTAGCCTGCAACTCTCCCTGTAAACTGCGGGGGTTTTTCATCTCCCCCATCCTTTCGGAGCCATACATGTCCCGCGTTACCCTGAGTCGCTATCTGATTGAGCAGACCCGCAGCAACAATACCCCTGCCGATCTGCGCTTCCTGATCGAAGTGGTGGCGCGTGCGTGCAAGGAAATCAGCCATCACGTGTCCAAGGGCGCCCTCGGCGGTGTGCTGGGCAGCATGGGCACGGAAAACGTGCAGGGCGAAGTCCAGAAGAAACTGGACGTGATTTCCAACGATATCCTGCTGGAGGCCAACGAGTGGGGCGGCCACCTTGCCGGCATGGCCTCGGAAGAAATGGACAACGCCTACCAGATTCCGGGCAAGTACCCCAAAGGCGCCTACCTGCTGGTCTTCGACCCGCTGGACGGTTCGTCGAACATCGACGTCAACGTGTCGGTCGGCACCATCTTCTCGGTACTGCGTTGCCCTAACGAGTACCTGAGCCAGAACGAAACCCTGAACGAAAACGCCTTCCTGCAGCCAGGCACCCAGCAGGTGGCTGCCGGCTACGCCATCTACGGCCCGCAGACCATGCTCATCCTCACCCTGGGCAACGGCGTGAAGGGCTTCACCCTGGACCGCGAGCTGGGCAGCTTCGTGCTTACCCACGAGAACATCCGCGTGCCGGAAACCACCGCCGAGTTCGCCATCAACATGTCCAACCAGCGCCACTGGGAAGCCCCGGTGCAGCGCTACGTCGGCGAGTTGCTGGCAGGCGAGACCGGCCCGCTGAAAAAGAACTACAACATGCGCTGGATCGCCTCGATGGTGGCCGACGTGCACCGCATCCTGACCCGTGGCGGCCTGTTCATGTACCCACGTGACGCCCGCGAGCCAAGCAAGCCGGGCAAGCTGCGCCTGATGTACGAAGCCAACCCGATGTCGTTCATCATCGAACAGGCCGGTGGCGCTTCTACCAATGGTTACGATCGCATCCTCGACATCAAGCCAGAAAGCCTGCACCAGCGTGTGTCGGTCATTCTTGGCTCGAAAGAAGAGGTCGAGCGCGTTACCGCCTACCACAAGGAGTAAGTCATGCTCGCACCTTGGCAGCCGTTGCTGGAATGGTGGTTCGGTTGGGGCACCAGTGCCCAGGCCGTGGCTGACGAGAAGAGCACGCTGTGGTTCGGCAAGCACCACGATGCCGAGGCCCATGCGCAGTTCGGTGAACTGGTGGAGCACGCCCTGGCCGGCGGGCTCGACGAGTGGCAGCAAAGCCCGCAGGGCTGGTTGGGCCTGTTGCTGCTGCTCGACCAGCTGCCACGCATGATCTACCGCGACACGCCGCGCGCCTTCGAGGGTGACCGGCGTGCCCAGGTGGTGGCCATGCAGGGCCTGCAGAAGGGCTGGGACTACCAGCTGCTGCCGATCCAGCGGGTATTCGTGCTGGTGGTGCTGGAGCACGCCGAGGTGCTGGACTGGCAAAACCTGTGCGTCGAGCGCTTTCAGGTGCTGCTGGGCGAACAGCCCGAGGCCAGCCGCCGGTTGTTCGAAGGCTTCCTCGACTACGCCGAGCAGCACCAGCGGGTGATCGCCCGGTTTGGTCGCTTCCCGCACCGCAACCTGGTGCTGGATCGCCCGAGCACCAGCGAAGAGATGGACTTCCTGCTGGAGCCTGGGTCCAGGTTCTGAGATGGCACGGCCCTGCTGCGCAGGCCATCGCCACATAAGGCCGCCCCTACAAGGGGCGGCTTTTTTATTGGCCGTTGACTAATGCTTTGTGATTAATCGCACAGTAGTGGCCATCCGACCAATGGTGTAGGGGTACGGGGGGCAGGGCAGGGAACAAAGGAGGGATTTTCACGTCGAAGGTCACTGCAGGCCACTCGCCTGTCTCATTTTCCCAGGAGTGTCCTTCAATGTCGTTGCGTTCCCTCGCCCTGTTGTCGCTGTGCGTCGTGCTGACTGCCTGCAGCAAGATCAACCAGGAAAACTATTCCAAGATCAAGGCCGGTATGAGCAAGGCCGAGGTCGAGCAGCTGCTCGGCACGCCGACCGAATGTTCCGGCGCGTTGGGCATGAGCAGCTGCACCTGGGGGGACGAGAAGAGCTTCATCAGCGTGCAGTATGCGGCTGACAAAGTGTTGATGTACTCAGGGCAGGGCCTCAAATGAGGCGTGTGTACCTGCTGATGGCGGTATGCCTGGCGGTGCTGCTGGGCGGTTGCGCAGGCTCTGTGCATGACCCGCTGGCGCCGAAAACCGCCGGCAACGTAGACCTCAAGCGTTACCAGGGCAAATGGTACGAGCTGGCACGCCTGCCCATGCGCTTCCAGGAGGGCTGCGAACAGTCCGAGGCCCATTACAACCTCAAGCCCGATGGCAGCTACGGGGTACTCAACCGTTGCCGCACCATGGGTGACGAATGGTTGCGCGCTGAGGGGCATGCCAATATCCAGGAGCCGGGCCATACCGATAAATTGTGGGTCGAGTTCGATAACTGGTTCACCAAGCTGGTGCCGGGCGTGGCGCGGGGTGAATACTGGATTCTGTACGTTGACGAACACTACCGCACCGCCATCGTTGGCAGCCCGGACCGCAAGTACCTGTGGATCCTGTCACGCACGCCGACCCTGCCGGCCTGGCAGCGCGAGAGCCTGCTGGCCAAGGCCCGTCAGCAGGGCTATGACACCAGCCGCTTGATCTGGCGCGCTTCCGACCAGCAGATCGTCAAGATGCATTGATGGCAGCATTGCCGGCCTTATCGCCGGCAAGCCATCTCTCATAGAACACTACATAACTTACTGATTTAGTAGGGTCCTTGTGGGAGCGGGCGTGTCGA
>NZ_AEWE02000089.1:56555-57097 GCF_000190455.2 Pseudomonas sp. TJI-51 | reverse complement strand
TAGAATCTCCCACAGGTACAATGCTCGCTTTAGGATTTTGTGCAGCCCCTGAATCTGGTTTAGTCAGGCTTCTTGTCGACCCACTTCGGCGCCACCGGCGCGACAAAGCGGTCCATCGCGGCTAGCAGCTCATCCGGCTGCTGCCCCAACAGCAACATATCCCGGTGCTGCGGGCGCACGAAACCCTCCTCGACGATATGGTCGAGGAACCCGCCAAGCTTGTCGTAGAAGCCGTTCACATCCAGCAGCCCCAGCGGCTTGGCGTGGTAGCCCAGTTGCCCCCAGGTCCAGACCTCGAACAGCTCTTCCAGCGTACCCAGGCCACCCGGCAAGGCGATGAACGCGTCGCTCAACTCGGCCATGCGAGCCTTGCGCGCATGCATGCCATCGACCACTTCCAGCCGCGTCAGGCCTTTGTGGCCGACCTCGGCGTCCAGCAGGCTCTGCGGGATGATCCCTACCACGTCGCCACCCGCTGCCATCGCGGCGTCGGCTACCACACCCATCAAGCCAACAGCGCCACCGCCATACACCAGCGTCCA
>NZ_AEWE02000089.1:12272-56450 GCF_000190455.2 Pseudomonas sp. TJI-51 | reverse complement strand
CACCTCCAGTCACTCAGGGTGACAGGGTACGGTGGCTGACCGTCGCTTCCAAGGCCGGGTTCATTCCGGGCGCGAGAATTCGCAGATCGCGCCGGTAGCACCGTGGGCGTAGGCGGCGAGCAGGCTGTTCAGAAACTGGGAGATGGGCATTTGGTATTGCTCCTAAATGAGAGGTTGTCCCATCGTCCAATAAAAGGGCATGATGTGCTCTTAGATTGGTTGTATACAATCCATTGAACAATTCAACTGACTGGCCACTTGACACCCCCTTGACCCATATCAGCAGGGTGCTGAACGGTTTCAGGCAGTCTCGCAATTGATAAAACCCTGCCAAGGAGATTCATGATGTTTGCGAAAGCTGTAGCGGTATCCCTGCTGACCCTCGCCAGCGCCTCTGTCTTCGCCGCCGAGTGCTCGGTAACTGTCGACTCCACCGACCAGATGTCATTCAACACCAAGGTAATCACCGTCGACAAAAGCTGCAAGGAATTCACGGTCAAACTGACCCACTCCGGCAACCTGCCGAAGAACGTCATGGGCCATAACCTGGTGATCAGCAAGACTGCCGACATGCAGGGCATTGCGACCGAAGGCATGAGCCAGGGCCTGGAAAAGGACTACATCAAGGCTGACAACGCCGCGATCATTGCCCATACCAAAATGATCGGCGCGCCGGAAAAAGAAACCGAAGTGAAGTTCGACCCTTCCAAGCTGGAAGCCGGTGGTGACTACAGCTTCTTCTGCACCTTCCCGGGCCACATCTCGATGATGAAAGGCAAGGTTGTCGTCAAGTAATCAGCTGACGCCGAGCCCTGTAGGGGCGGCTTTACCCGCGAATGCGGTGCCAGATCCACCATCGCATTCGCGGGTATACCCGCTCCTACAGGCGTTGTTACAGCCTGATCAAGGGGCGAACGGCAATTCGCGCTTGTGCTGGGTCTTGCGGTAGGTGGCCACGATGATGTCGAACGCTGCCTGGTCGACCGGCTGCCCATGCAGGAACGCGTCGATCTGCTGGTAGGTGACCCCATGCGAGGCTTCGTCCGGTTTGCCCGGTGCCAGGTCTTCCAGGTCTGCAGTCGGCACCTTCTCCACCAGTGACTCCGGCGCGCCAAAGCTGCGTGCAATGGCCCGCACCTGGTTTTTTACCAGGCCGCTCAGCGGCGCCAGGTCGCAGGCACCATCACCAAACTTGGTAAAGAAGCCCATCACCGCTTCGGCGGCGTGGTCGGTACCGATCACCAGCCCTGCGCGCGCGCCAGCGATGGTGTATTGGGCCACCATGCGCGTGCGTGCCTTGACGTTGCCGACCACGAAGTCCACCAGCGCCGGCGAGCCGCTTTTCAATTCCACCACTTCAGCCGCCAAGGCGCGCACTGCCGGGGCGATGTCCACGGTGTGCACTTCGTCGGCCCTGATCACGTCCAGGCAGGCCTGGGCGTCATGTTCATCATGCTGCACCTGGTACGGCAGGCGAACGGCGATGAAGGTATAAGCCTGGTCACCGGTTTCGGCGCGCAGTTCGTTGATGGCGCGCTGGGCGAGCAGGGCGGCGGTCAGCGAGTCGACCCCGCCGCTGATGCCCAGTACCAGGGTCTTGAGCCGGGCGTTGGCCAGGCAGTCCTTGATGAACGCCACGCGCCGGGCAACTTCTGCCTCTAGCGCGGCCGCGTCGGCGAACGGCGGCTGGACCTTCAGCGCCTGGGCAATTTCTTGCTGAACCGCTTGCATGGGTTACTCCTTGCTGGGGACTTTGAATACGTGACGCATGTAGGCAACGAAGTTGGCGTCGCGGCACTGGGTCTTGGCCGCTTCGTCGGAAATCTTGGCCACCGGTGCGCCGTTGCAGTCGGTCATTTTAAGCACGATGCTCATGGGGACCACACCCGGTATGTCGCAGGTCAGGTTGGTACCGATGCCAAAGCTGACGTTGATGCGCCCGCGCAGGGCCCGGAAGATTTCCAGCGAGCGGGTAAGGTTTAGGCTGTCGGAAAACACCAGGGTCTTGGTCATCGGGTCGATACCCAGTTTCTGGTAATGGGCGATCGCTTTCTCGGCCCAGGCTACCGGCTCGCCGGAGTCGTGGCGCAAGCCATCGAACAGCTTGGCGAAGTACAGGTCGAAATCGCCGAGGAAGGCATCCATGGTGATGCAGTCGGTCAGGGCGATACCGAGCAGGCCGCGGTACTCGCGCACCCAGCAGTCCAGCGCGGCGATCTGGCTGTCGATCAGCCGCGGGCCCAACTGCTGGTGCGCCATGATCCACTCGTGGGCCATGGTGCCCAGCGGCTTGATATCCAGTTTCCATGCCAGGTCGACGTTGCTGGTGCCGACGAAACGGCCAGGGAAGTCGTCGCGCAGTACCCGGACCACTTCCTCCTGCACGCGGCTGGAAAAGCGCCGGCGGGTGCCAAAGTCGGCTACCTGCAGTTCCGCCAGTTCGTCGTCGCTGGCGTGGGCGCGCAGCCAGTCGAACTTGCGGTACAGCTGGTCGCGTGCCTCGGCCAGGCGCATATGCGGGTGCAGGTGGCGGTTGCGCACTTCGCTGATGATCGCCAGCAAAGGCACTTCGAACAGGATCACATGCAGCCAAGGGCCTTTGAGGCGCAGGAACAGCTGATCGTGCTCGATGCCGAGGTGCACATAGCGCAGGTTGAAGCGAAACAGCCGCAAAAACCGCAGGAAGTCGGGCTTGAGGAAACTGATGCGCTCCAGAAAACCCAGCTGGCCATCATCGAGCGTGAGGTCGTTGAGCACCTCCAGCTGGTGGCGGATTTCGCCTAGATACGGCCGCAAGTCCTCGCCGTTGCGGCAGCGGAATTCCCATTCGACGTCGGCGTCCGGGTAGTTGTGCAGCACACCCTGCATCATGGTGAGTTTGTAGAAATCGGTGTCGAGCAGGTTGTGCACGATGCGCTCGGCGAATGCGCTCTCGCTCATCAAAGGGGCTCCGGAGGCGGCGAATGGGGGACATTGTGCCAGCCTTTTCGGCCTTGTTGTGTCTGCGCTGGCCTGTTCGCGGGTGAACCCGCGCCTGCAGGGCCGCGTATCTGCCAAATCCGCGTGTTTTTCGGTGCACCCGCCAGCCTTGTAACGGTGCTGCCTGTAGCAGTCGCGCACCACGGGTGTGCAGTTCGGTGACGTCTGCTGTTACAGGCCGGTTGCACGTAAACACCCGGCAGGGTTGCAATGATGGCGCGCGGCGGTTGCGCCTTGTCTGTACGGGTGGTGGCACCCGGCGCGTGGCAGACGGTTGCACGCTCAATAAAGAAAAGGCCGTCGGTCGCTTCTACGTGCCGATGGTGGTGTGATTTTCCGTAAGACAAAACTGATGGCACGGCCCTTGCTCTGAGCATTGGGCTGAGAAGTTGTAGTGCCAACCAAAAAAACTCTAGGAGCACCACCTCATGTCGCAGACGTTTTACAAGAAAGGTTTCCTGGCGCTTGCCGTAGCCACGGCACTGGGTGTTTCTTCGTATGTCCAGGCCGACGTCAAGATCGGCGTAGCGGGGCCGATGACCGGAGCCAACGCAGCGTTCGGCGAGCAGTACATGAAAGGTGCGCAAGCTGCGGCCGACAAGATCAACGCCGCGGGTGGCGTGAATGGCGAGAAAATCGTGCTGGTCAAAGGCGATGACGCCTGCGAACCGAAACAGGCCGTTGCCGTAGCCAACCGCCTGGTCGACCAGGACAAGGTGATCGGGGTGGTCGGCCACTTCTGTTCGTCCAATACCATCCCGGCCTCCGAGGTGTATGACGAGGCCGGCGTGATCGCCATCACGCCCGGTTCGACCAACCCACAGGTCACCGAGCGCGGCCTGAGTGCCATGTTCCGCATGTGTGGCCGTGACGACCAGCAGGGCGTGGTCGCCGGCGACTACATTGTCGACGTGCTCAAGGGCAAGAAAGTCGCGGTGCTGCACGACAAGGACACCTACGGCCAAGGCCTGGCTGATGCCACCAAGGCACAGCTGGAAAAACGTGGCGTCAAGCCTGTGTTGTACGAAGGCCTGACCCGTGGCGAGAAAGACTTCAGCGCCGTGGTTACCAAGATCCGTGCTGCCGGTGCCGATGTTGTCTACTTCGGCGGCCTGCACCCGGAAGCCGGCCCGCTGGTGCGCCAACTGCGCGAACAGGGCCTGAAGGACGTCAAGTTCATGTCGGATGATGGCATCGTCACCGACGAGCTGGTGTCTACCGCCGGCGGTGCGCAGTACGTCGATGGCGTGTACATGACCTTTGGCGCCGACCCGCGCCTGCTGCCAGACAGCAAGGCCGTGGTCGAGGAGTTCCGCAAGGCGGGCACCGAACCGGAAGGCTATACGCTGTACGCCTACGCCTCGCTGCAGGCGCTCGCCGCCGCCTTCAACGGCGCCAAGTCGAACAAGGGCGAAGACGCTGCCAAGTGGCTCAAGGCCAACCCGGTGCAGACCGTCATGGGCGAAAAGAAGTGGGACAGCAAGGGCGACCTGACCGTGTCCGACTACGTGGTCTACCAGTGGGACAAGGACGGCAAGTACCACCAGCTGGACAAACAAAAATAATAACGGCCACCCGCCCGGGTTGCGCATGCGCCCGGGCCTGAGCCCCTGCGGTACCTGTCCTTATTCGGAGACCTGCACGGTCGTGCACTGCTGGGGCCGCATTGTCCGTGGCCTTGCGTGGTCGGCATGCGTGCAGTCTCGCTCAGTGAGATTGCGTTATGGATGGTATTTTCCTGCAGCAACTGGTCAACGGCCTGACCCTCGGGTCGGTCTATGGCCTGATCGCCATCGGCTACACAATGGTCTATGGCATTATCGGCATGATCAACTTCGCGCACGGCGAGGTGTATATGATTTCCGCCTACCTGGCGGCGATCAGCCTGGCATTGCTGGCCTATTTTGGCGTCGAGTCGTTTCCCCTGCTGATGCTGGGCACGCTGTTGTTCACCATCGTCGTCACGGGGGTGTACGGCTTCACCATCGAGCGCATCGCCTACAAGCCGCTGCGTAACTCTACCCGCCTGGCACCGCTGATCAGCGCCATCGGCATTTCGCTGATCCTGCAGAACTACGCACAGATCAGCCAGGGCGCTCGCCAGCAAGGCGTGCCAACCCTGCTCGAAGGCGCCATGCGCATCGATGTCGGCACCGGCTTCGTGCAACTGACCTACACCAAGATCTTCATCCTGGTGGCGGCATTCCTGGGCATGGGCCTGCTGACCTATGTGATCAAGTACACCAAGCTCGGTCGCATGTGCCGCGCTACCCAGCAAGACCGCAAGATGGCCTCGATCCTGGGCATCAACACCGACCGGGTCATTTCCTACGTATTCGTCATTGGCGCAGTGATGGCCGCCCTGGCAGGCGTGCTGATCACCATGAACTACGGCACCTTCGACTTCTATGCCGGCTTCATCATCGGTATCAAGGCATTCACCGCCGCAGTGCTCGGTGGCATTGGCTCCCTGCCTGGCGCGATGCTCGGCGGAATCATCCTGGGGATCTCCGAATCGCTGTTCTCCGGCCTGATCAACTCCGACTACAAGGACGTGTTCAGCTTCTCGCTGCTGGTGATGATCCTTATCTTCCGCCCACAAGGCCTGCTGGGTCGCCCGCTCGTGGCTAAGGTGTGAACATGTCGATTGCCAAAATTGCTTCTGCCTCTGAAACCAAAGGTTTCGATATCAAACGCAGCCTGCTCGAAACCCTCGTCGCCGGCCTGCTGGCGCTGATCGTGTTCGGCCCGATCGTCGGCGTGGTGCTCGACGGTTATACCTTCAACGCCGAACCCCGCCGCGTGGCCTGGCTGGTCGGTGGTGTGATGCTCGGGCGTTTCCTGCTCAGCCTGTATGTGCAGACCGCTGCCGGCCGGCGCATGCTCGAAGGCTTCGACAGCGGTGGCTCGGGCGTGCATGTGCGGGCGCCGAACTATGTGTCGCGGCTGCGCTACATCATCCCGGCGCTGATCGTGATTGCCATCGTCTTCCCGATCTTCGCCAACAAGTACCTGCTGACCGTGGTCATCCTCGGCCTGATCTATGTGCTGCTGGGCCTGGGCCTGAACATCGTGGTCGGCCTGGCCGGCCTGCTCGACCTGGGGTACGTGGCCTTCTACGCCATTGGCGCCTACGGCCTTGCACTGGGTTACCAGTACCTTGGCCTGGGCTTCTGGAGTGTGCTGCCGCTGGCAGCGATTGCGGCGGCCCTTGCCGGGTGCATCCTGGGCTTCCCGGTGCTGCGCATGCACGGTGACTACCTGGCGATCGTAACCCTGGGCTTTGGCGAGATCATTCGCCTGGTGCTGAACAACTGGCTGTCGTTCACCGGCGGCCCCAACGGCATGCCGGCGCCGTCGCCGACCTTCCTTGGCCTGGAGTTCGGCCGCCGGGCCAAAGACGGTGGGGTGCCCATCCATGAGTTCTTCGGCTTTGCCTACAACCCCAACCTCAAGTTCGTGTTCATTTATGCGGTGCTGTTCATGGTCGTGCTGGCCGTGCTCTACATCAAGCACCGCTTGACCCGCATGCCGGTCGGCCGGGCGTGGGAAGCGCTGCGCGAAGACGAGATCGCCTGCCGTTCGATGGGCCTGAACCACGTGCTGGTCAAGCTCTCGGCCTTCACCCTGGGTGCTTCCACCGCGGGTTTGGCCGGCGTGTTTTTTGCCACTTACCAAGGCTTCGTCAACCCCTCGTCGTTCACCTTCTTCGAGTCGGCCTTGATTCTCGCCATCGTCGTGCTGGGTGGCATGGGCTCCACCGTGGGCGTCGTCATTGCGGCATTCGTGCTGACCGTGGCGCCCGAGTTGCTGCGCAGCTTCTCCGAGTACCGGGTGCTGCTGTTCGGGGTACTGATGGTGTTGATGATGATCTGGCGACCGCGGGGGCTGATCCGCATCAGCCGTACCGGTGTGACCCCGCGTAAAGGAGTGGCGCCATGAGCGACGAAATCATTCTGTCGGTCGACAACCTGATGATGCAGTTTGGCGGCATCAAGGCGCTCAGCGACGTGAGCCTGAAGGTCAGGCGCAACCAGATCTTCGCCCTGATCGGCCCCAACGGCGCCGGCAAGACCACGGTGTTCAACTGCCTGACCGGCTTCTACAAGGCCAGTGGCGGGCGCATCGAACTGAATGTGCGCGGTAGCCACACCAATGTGATCCAGCTGCTGGGCGAGCGTTTCCAGGCGGCCGACTTCGTTTCGCCGGCACGCTTTGCCAGCCGCCTGTACTACAAGATGTTCGGCGGCACCCACCTGGTCAACCGCGCGGGCCTGGCGCGCACCTTCCAGAACATCCGCCTGTTCAAGGAAATGTCGGTGGTGGAGAACCTGCTGGTGGCCCAGCACATGTGGGTCAACCGCAACCTGCTGGCGGGGGTATTCAATACCAAGGCCTACCGCAAGGCCGAAAGCGATGCGCTGGACCACGCCTTCTACTGGCTGGAGGTGGTCGACCTGGTCGACTGCGCCAACCGCCTGGCCGGTGAGCTGTCGTATGGGCAGCAGCGCCGCCTGGAAATCGCCCGCGCCATGTGCACGCGACCAAAGATCATCTGCCTGGACGAACCGGCGGCGGGCTTGAACCCGCAGGAGACCGAGGCACTTAGCCAGATGATTCGCGTGCTGCGTGACGAGCACGATATCACCGTGGTGCTGATTGAACACGACATGGGCATGGTCATGAGCATTTCCGACCATATCGTGGTATTGGACCACGGCAACGTGATTGCCGAGGGTGCGCCACAGGACATCCGCAACAACCCGACGGTGATCGCTGCCTACCTGGGTGCAGACGAAGAGGAACTGGTATGAGTGCACCCATTCTCGAGCTGAAGGACCTGGACGTGTTCTATGGGCCGATCCAGGCGCTGAAAAAGGTATCGATGCACATCAACGAAGGTGAGACGGTCAGCCTTATCGGCGCCAACGGGGCCGGCAAGTCGACCCTGCTGATGTCGATCTTCGGGCAGCCGCGGGCGGCTTCCGGGCAGATCGTCTACCGTGGCACCGACATTACCCGCAAGTCATCGCACTACATTGCTTCCAACGGCATCGCCCAGTCGCCGGAAGGGCGCCGGGTATTCCCCGACATGAGCGTCGAGGAAAACCTGATGATGGGGACCATCCCCATTGGCGACAAGCATGCCGACGAAGACATGCAGCGCATGTACGAACTCTTCCCGCGCCTAAAAGAGCGGCGTAACCAGCGGGCCATGACCATGTCCGGTGGCGAGCAGCAGATGCTGGCGATTGCCCGGGCGCTGATGAGCCGGCCAAAATTGCTGTTGCTGGACGAGCCCTCGCTGGGGTTGGCACCCATCGTGGTCAAGCAGATCTTCTCGACCCTGCGGGAACTGGCGAAGACCGGCATGACCATTTTCCTGGTGGAGCAGAACGCCAACCACGCCCTGAAACTGTCGGACCGTGCCTACGTGATGGTCAACGGGCAAATTCGCATGACCGGGACTGGGCAAGAGTTGTTGGTCAACGAAGAAGTGCGCAGCGCTTACCTGGGTGGGCATTAGTTCCCCCTAGGGGCCGCGATCCATGCCCGGTCGCGGTCCCCTGTAGGAGCGGCCTTGTGTCGCGATGGGCTGCAACGCAGCCCCCTTCCCATGTGGACAACTCAACCTAACCGGGCCCTCAACCCGTTCACCCACAGCTACCCAACCCCGCTTCCCGCAAGCCAAATCTTTTCCACCGATAATGTGGAACCGCCTGTGGAAAACATGGTGGTATCCCCCTCCAACCCAACACCATCAAGCCCTACAGCGGCATGATCATTTTTTGATCAGTGCACCCCTGTGGATTGTTTTCCCAGGCAAATCACGTCATTCCAACCACTCCCAGCACTGCGCAAATTCTGTGGATAACTCTGTGTAAAAGCCTTGGACACCCCGCTACAGGCGGCATGCTTGAAAGCTTTCGCCACCACCGAAAAGAATGCCGCCGACCACGACGGGCTGAAAGGGTTCCGCCGGACAGCGAAGTTGCCCCCAATCCGTGGGGAAAGCTCTGTGGATAACATGCGCATAGCTGGCGCGGAGGCTTCTGCCACAAGGGTTTGCCGCACATGAACAAAAAATGACCAGCTGCCTTTTCGGCTTGCCGCCAGCGTTGGCCACGGGCATGCTGCAAAGCTGCCATGACCACCCACTGCGAGGAACAGAGCATGTCATCCACCGTATTCATCACTGGCGCCACGTCGGGTTTCGGCGAGGCCACAGCCCGCCGTTTCGCCGAAGCCGGCTGGAAGCTGGTGCTAACCGGTCGTCGCAAGGAGCGCCTGGACGCCTTGTGCGCCGAGCTTTCTGCCAAGACCGAAGTACATGGCCTGGTGCTCGATGTGCGTGACCGCAAAGCCATGGAGCAGGCCATTGCCAGCCTGCCAGCCGGCTTCGACAAGCTGCAGGGCCTGGTCAACAACGCCGGCCTGGCGCTGGGCGTGGATGCGGCGCAGAACTGCAGCCTGGACGACTGGGAAACCATGGTCGACACCAACATCAAGGGCCTGATGTACACCACCCGCCTGCTGCTGCCACGGTTGATTGCCCATGGCCGTGGGGCGTCGATCCTCAACGTCGGTTCGGTGGCCGGCAACTATCCGTACCCGGGCAGCAACGTGTATGGCGGCACCAAGGCCTTTGTCGGGCAGTTCTCGCTGAGCCTGCGCTGCGACCTGCGTGGCACAGGTGTGCGCGTGAGCAACATCGAGCCGGGCCTGTGCGAAAGTGAATTTTCGCTGGTACGGTTCGGTGGTGACCAGGCCAAGTATGACGCCACCTACGCAGGCGCGGAGCCTATCCAGCCGCAGGACATTGCCGAGACCATCTTCTGGATCCTCAACCAGCCCGCGCACATCAACATCAACAGCCTTGAGCTGATGCCGGTGAGCCAGGACTGGGCCGGGTTCTCGATCGACCGGTCGGTCAAGGGCTGAGCCATGGCCGCTCGGCGGCCACAGCCGCGAAGGCTTCAGCTCAGGCGCTGCAAGCCTTCCAGGCAAGTTGCCAGGTGGTAGGGCGTAGTCGAAGGCATGTCATGCCGGCTGACGGCACCCTCGCCATCCCGGCATTCGTACCAGCCAGCCTCGCGCAGGAACCGCGCTTCCAGCACCTGCAACTGTTCAGGCAACCTGGCTTCACCGCCAGCGCGCAGCACCAGCGCACGCAGGTACTCCGCCTGTGCCCAGATGCGCTGGGTGGCGTCCAGCACCTGGCCGTCCACGCCCAGCATGGCGAGCACTGCGCCACCCTGCACCCCTTGTTGTTCGGCGTAGCTGAACGCCCGGTCGATCGAGGCATGCAGCGGCGTATCTCGCAGCAGCGGGGAGGTGTGCAACAGGTAGAACCATTCGAACTGGTGGCCAGGCTCGTACCAGTTATCCACAGCCCCGCGCGGTTTCTCCAGCATCAGCCCATGGGCCGGTTCGACGAAATGCGCCTGGAGTGCTGCACACAGTTGCAGCAGTGACTGCCGGGTATGTTCGTCGTCGCGAACAGCCAGTACCTGCAGGAAGGCCTCGGCCAGGTGCATCTGTGGATTCTGCAGGGGCCCGCTGCCCAGGTCTGCCCAATCCTCGCCCAGGCTTGCTTCGTACAGGCCATCGTCCCTGGCGAACTGCTGGTCGATGATGTCGAGGCCGGCATTGAGTGTGGATTCCACCAGGCTTTCGCCGACCTTGCCCCAGTAATGCGCGCAGGCAAAGACGATGAAGGCGTGGGTATACAGGTCCTTGCGCCGGTCCAGCGGGTTGCCCTGGGCATCGATGCTGTAGAACCAGCCCCCGTGCTCCGCGTCGTGAAAGTGCTTCTGCAACGAGCGGAACAGCGCGGCTGCACGCTCGGCGCTGCCCGGTTGTTCGATGCGGCTGCTGAACAGGTACAGCTGGCGGGCGCAGGCCATGGCCCGGTAGCGCTGTACCGGTAACGGCCGGTGCTGGGCGTCGAGGGCTTCGTAGGGCAGTGCCATGTCGGCATTCCAGCCCGGGCCTTGCCACATTGGCACGATGCGCTCGGCGAAGTGCTGGTTGAAACGGGCCAGTGCGGGCAGGGTAGGGCGGGGGTCGGACATGTCGGCGCTCGTGGCTGTCGGGCAGGGCGCCATGGTAGCAGAAGTGGGGTTTTCGGTAGCCGGCGGTGCGCTTGCCCGGCTGGCCGGGCGGGGTTGAGCGAAAGGCGATCAGCCCGGGTTGCCTAACCCTTGCCAATGCCGCGCCCCGACGAAGATGAAGCGCAACTGCTGGGTGATCTTTTCCTGCGGTGACAGGGCCTGTGGATAACCCGCTTCTGGGCTGTCGATCAGCTCGGGCAGGGTGGCGAACACCGTTTTCACCACCAGGTCGGCCATCACTGTCAGCGCCGCGCTGTCCAGGTGCTGCCAGCGTTTCATGCGCGCAAGGTCGGTGGCCAGGTCGTCGCTTATGTTCTGACGCAGGCGGGCAATGGCCTGGCGCACCGGCTGTGACCCACCATACTGTTCCCGCGCCAGGAACAGAAACAGCGCGCGGTGGGCGGCGACTACATCGAGAAAGATGCGCACCGAGGCGTCGGTGATGCCGCCCAGCTCGAATTCGTTGTGACGGACCAGGCGAATGGTCTGGCGGAAGGTAGTATCGATCTCGGCTACCAGGGCCAGGCCCAGGGCGTCCATATCCGGGAAATGCCGGTAAAAGCCGGTTGGCACGATGCCGGCTGTTTTCGCCACTTCGCGCAGGCTGATGCTGCCAAAGCCCCGGCCACTTTCCATGAGCTGGCAGGCGGCATCGAGCAGGGCCTGGCGAGTCTGTAGCTTCTGTTCGGCGCGCGGCAGCATGGTGCGGGCTTCTGTGACGGTGAGGCTGGGCACTCTAGTTAAAAAAACGAAGCCCGGTCAATGACCGGGCTGGGAGGGGAGCAAGCGGTGTGACACAGGTTGTTCTTTTCAGCCATGGCAATCAGCTCACGTGGCTGATTGCAACCAGGCGATCCGAACCACCTTCGGCCACGCGGCCGGACTGTTCGATGAGGCGATCCGAACCACCTTCGGCTACGCGGCCAGATTGTTCGATCACGCGATCCGAGCCACCTTCGGCCACGCGGCCGGTCTGTTCGATGAGGCGATCCGAACCACCTTCGGCTACGCGGCCAGATTGTTCGATCAGGCGATCCGAGCCACCTTCGGCCACGCGGCCGGACTGTTCGATGAGGCGGTCCGAACCACCTTCGGCCACGCGGCCGGATTGTTCGATCAGGCGGTCCGAGCCACCTTCGGCGACTGTTTTCAGCGGTTGGGCAATTTCGACAGCGCTCGAACGCGATTCCGCAGTGAGGTGTTGTTCTGCCGCTGGCAGGGCAAAGGCGTTGGCGGCCAGGATGGACAGGGTCAGGGTCAGCAGTTGGCGTTTCATGATTCGGTGCTCCTTTCGGGGGCTGGAAAGTGGGTACGAAGCCAATGCTACGCCGGGTAACGCCAGAGAGAAGTTCATACGGGTAATGGTAACAATCGACCATATTGATAGAGCTCGGCGAGCGCTCTGTTAAGCGCCTTGCAGGCTCGTTGATGGCAAAATGCCGAGGCTGTTGTGGGGTAACATGAGCGCGGCCGCGCCACGATTTGCTGAGCGAATGGCCAGGAAAAACTTCGCTAAGATGACGCTCCCGATAAAACCCCACGGGTTTTCATCAGTCCCAGATACTAAGTGCCCCGCCGCGCCTGTTTCGAGCCCCGCAAGGAGAATCACGCAATGACGCGTCCCGCCAGAATCCTCGTCTGGACCCTCGCCACCCTGCTCACGCTGCTGGCAATACTGGTAGTGGTGATCGCCACCTTCGACTGGAACCGCGTCAAGCCGTTGCTCAACGAGAAGGTGTCCGAGGCCTTGCATCGGCCGTTCGCAATCAACGGCAACCTCGCCGTGCATTGGCGTACCGAGCCAGAAGAAGGCGGTTGGCGTGCCTGGGTGCCATGGCCGCACTTCACCGCCGAAGACCTCACCCTGGGCAACCCTGAGTGGTTGCAGGAGCCGAAGATGGTGGGCCTGGAGCGCGTAGAGTTCCGCCTGGCGCCACTTCCGCTGTTGGTACAGAAGATCAGCATTCCGCGCATCAACCTGACCAAGCCCACGGCCAGCCTGACCCGGTTGGCAGATGGCCGGGCCAACTGGACATTCGACTTCGGGCCGAAGGACGAAAACGAGGCACCGTCCAAATGGCAGTTGGACATTGGTGCCATCGGCTTTGACCAAGGCAATGTCAGCTTCGACGACCAGACCTTGAAAACCCGCATGAAGGTGCAGGTTGACCCATTGGGCAAGCCAATCCCTTTCAGCGAAATCGTTGGTAAGGCCAGCGCTGAAAAAGCCGGCGGAGCGCAGGATTACGCCTTTGCTTTCAAGGCCCAGGGCCGCTACAAGGGGCAGCCGGTGTCTGGCACCGGCAAGATCGGTGGCCTGCTGGCGCTGCAGGACGCCACCCAGCCGTTCCCGTTGCAGGCCGACGTGCGCATTGCCGATACGCACGTGGTACTTGCCGGCACCCTGACCGACCCACGCAACCTGGGTGCCCTTGACCTGCGCCTGCGCCTGTCGGGCGCCAGCCTGGGCAACCTCTACCCCTTGACGGGGGTGACCTTGCCCGACACCCCGGCCTATTCCACGGACGGCCGGCTCAGCGCCAACCTGCATGCAGCCGAAGGTGCGCGTTTCAAGTACGAGGGTTTCAACGGCAAGATCGGCGACAGCGACATCCACGGCGACCTGGCCTTCGTCGCCAGCCAGCCACGGCCCAAGCTGACGGGCAAGCTGGTGTCCAACCAGCTGCTGTTCAAGGACCTGGCGCCGCTGATCGGCGCTGACTCCAATGCCGAGCAGAAGGCCCGTGGTGGGGCCAGCAAGCAACCGGCCGGCAAGGTGCTGCCGGTGGAAGAGTTCCGCACCGATCGCTGGCGCGCCATGGACGCCGACGTCACCTTTGCCGGCAAGCGCATCGTGCACAGTGCGCAACTGCCGTTCAACGACCTGGCGGCGCATGTGATTCTCGATGACGGGCTGCTACGCCTGGAGCCGCTGCGGTTTGGCGTGGCCGGTGGCAACCTGGCCTCCAACATTCGCCTGGATGGGCGCAGCGTGCCGCTGCAAGGGCGGGCACAGTTGACCGCCCGTGGCTTCAAGCTCAAGCAATTGTTCCCCGGTTTCGCGCCCATGCAGACCAGTTTTGGTGAGCTCAATGGCGATGCCGATATCAGTGGCCGTGGCAATTCCGTCGCTGCCCTGCTAGGCACGGCCAATGGCGACCTGCGCATGTTGGTCAACGATGGCGCCATCAGCCGCAGCCTGATGGAGATTGCGGGTTTGAACGTGGGCAACTATGTGGTTGGCAAGCTGTTTGGCGATGAGGACGTGCAGATCAACTGCGCGGCGGCCGATGTTGGCATCAAGGACGGCTTGGCCTCGACCCGGCTGTTCATCTTCGACACCGAGAACGCGATCATCTATATCAATGGCACGGCGAATTTTGCCAGTGAGCAGTTGGACCTGAAGATCACCCCTGAATCGAAAGGGCTGCGGCTGTTCTCGCTGCGTTCGCCGCTGTATGTACGCGGGCCATTTGCCAAACCCAATGCGGGTGTACAGGCGGTGCCACTGGCGTTGCGCGGTGCGGGCATGGTGGCGTTGGGGGTTGTGGCAGGGCCTGCAGCCGGTTTGCTGGCGCTGATTGCACCCAGCAGTGGCGATGATCCGAACCAGTGCACACCGTTGTTGCAGCAGATGAAGGCGGGCAAGGCACCCGCTGCGGTGAAAGGGCGTAAATAGCAGCCAGCTGTGTTGCCGGCCATTACCACGCACGGTCGCTGTAGGACCGGGTTTACCCGCGAATGCGGTGGCAGATGCGAGGGTGAATGGCCAGGAGATAGCCGCCGGTAGGCCCGGCCTCTTCGCGGGAAACCCGCTCTTACAAGGGGCGCTAAGCGCCTAATGCCAGTCAGTTAAGTCATTTGGGGCCGCTTTGCGACCCTTCGCGGGCACGCCCGCTCCTACAGGTAATCGCGCATGTCTTGATTTCAGCGCCAAACCTGTGGGAGCGGGCGTGCCCGCGAAGGGCTGCAAAGCAGCCCCAGTGACGCTTAACTGACTGGCATTCCGCTAAGCGCCCCCTGGTCCTTACAAGCCTTGCAGCAAGTCGGACATGTCGTCTGCGTGCTCTTCTTCCTGCGCCAGGATGTCTTCGAAGATGCGGCGGGTGGTAGGGTCTTTGTCGCCGATGTACTGGATGATTTCGCGGTAGCTGTCGATTGCGATGCGCTCAGCGACCAGGTCTTCCAGCACCATCTCCTTCAGGGAATTACCGGCCACATACTGAGCATGCGAGTTCTTGGTCAGGTTGTCGGGGTTGAAATCCGGCTCGCCGCCCAACTGCACAATGCGCTCAGCCAGCTTGTCGGCGTGCTCGGCTTCCTGGTTGGCATGCTCAAGGAATTCGCTCGCGGCAACGCTTGCCTTGATACCGCTGGCCATGAAGTAGTGGCGCTTGTAGCGCAGCACACACACCAGCTCGGTCGCCAGGGACTCGTTCAGCAGGCGCAGGATCTGTTCGCGGTCGGCGTGGTAACCCTCGGTCACGGCGCCTTGCTCAACATGCTGGCGGGCACGTTCGCGCAGGGTTTTTACATCGGTCAGTTCTGTAGCACTCATTTTCATCTCCGAAAGCATCAGGGTGGTCGTGGCATGCAGGGTGAGACTTACGCGCCGTGAACGGCCTCGCTGTCTTCTTCGCGTTGTTTACAGGTTTTGAAACCCTTGGCATCAACATGGCCGGTGGCGTCGAAACGCACGTAATACGGTTGTTGCTTGCCATCGTGGTTAAGAATGTAGTCGTTGCAGGTGCCCCCGTGCGGCAGGTCGATCACGTTCGATGGGCTACCGCCAATGGCGATGACCTTCTGCATGGTCATGCCGTGCTCCACCTGCTTGACCAGCGGTTCGTCGCGGTAGGTGACGTAGTCGACCGGGTTTTCCGGGCGGCTGCCGCAGGCGGCCAGGGTGGCGCTTGCCAGAAGGATTGCCAGGGTCTGCTTGTACATGGTCCCGCTCCTTGCAAAGGGTCTGTGTGGTTTTGAACAACAGCGCGCGCCAGGAGTTCGATTGCGATGCCCACGAAAGCCGCTGTAGGGTTGGCCAAACCTCCACGCAAAGGGTCAGGGGCAATGCAGCAGGATTTGGCTACGCAATACCCCTTGGTACTGGTGCCAGGGATGCTCGGGTTCGTCCGGGCGGGGTTCTATCCCTACTGGTTCGGTATTGTCCCGGCCTTGCGCAAAGGGGGCGCGCGGGTGTTCCCGGTACAGGTTTCGCCGCTGCACAGCAGTGAGGTGCGCGGCGAGCAACTGCTGACCATCATCGAAGACATCTGCAGGCGCACGGGCGCCGCCAGGGTCAACCTCATCGGCCACAGCCAAGGCGCCCTGAGTGCGCGTTACGCAGCCGCCAGGCGGCCAGCCAGGGTGGCATCGGTCACCTCGGTGGCCGGGCCCAACCATGGCTCGGAGCTGGCCGACCACCTGCAACGCACGGCGCCGGGGGATTCGCCTCAGGGGCGTATGCTGAGGGCGGTGCTGCATGCCCTTGCCGTGGTGCTGGGGTGGCTGGAAACCGGTTGGCGGCGCGACCCATTGCCGGTGGATGTGCATGCCTCGCATCAGTCGCTGACCAGCGCCGGGGTGGCACTGTTCAACCAGGCTTACCCACAGGGCTTGCCGGCCACCTGGGGCGGGGAAGGTGCCCATGAAGTCAACGGAGTGCGCTATTACTCATGGTCCGGCACCTTGCAGCCCGGGCTGACCGACCGGGGGCGCAACCGCTTCGATGGCAGCAACCGTTTCTGCCGCCTGTTCGCCCGCAGCTTCGTCAGGGAAAAGGGCCAGTGCGACGGTATGGTGGGGCGCTTCAGCTCGCACTTGGGGCAGGTGATCGGTGACGATTACCCGCTCGACCACCTCGATATCGTCAACCAGCAGTTCGGCGCCGTAGGGCGGGGTGCCGAGCCGGTGCGGCTGTTCACCGAACACGCCGCGCGGCTCAAGGCGGCAGGCCTTTAACGGCGGATGTCGGGGGGGCTGGGGGCTGAAATTCTTGGCTACACTCTGACCTCGACACCCGTGCATCGGGCACGGAGCCCAGGAGACCACTCCATGAAAGTGCTGCACATCCCGTTACTGGCCCTGGCGATGATGTTCAGCGCCCAAGGCTTCGCTGCCAACACCGCGCAGCAGGAAAAAATGAAAACCTGCAATGCCGACGCCACCGCCAAGGCCCTCAAGGGTGATGAGCGCAAGGCCTTCATGAGCACCTGCCTGAAGAAGAGCGCCCCGCAAACCCAGCAGGAAAAGATGAAAACCTGCAACGCCGACGCCACCACCAAAGCCCTGAAGGGGGACGAGCGCAAAGCGTTCATGAGTGACTGCCTGAAGAAGAAGTGACCTGCGCCTATGCCTGCGCCGTCAAGGCTGGCAGACTGCGGGCATTCCCGCTGTCTGCCTTCGAGGCTGTATGACCTTTACCCCGCGTCAGATTACCTTGGCCAGCCTGATCATCGTCATGGCCGGCCTGCTGCTGGCTTTGCCGCTGAAGTTATTGCCCAGCCTGCTGGCCGGCTTGCTGGTGTTCGAACTGGTCAACATGCTGACCCCGCGCCTGCAACCCCTGCTGGCCGGGCAACGCGCGCGCTGGCTGGCGGTGGCGCTGCTGGGCACGCTGGTGGTGCTCAGCCTGAGCCTGCTGATTGCCGGCGCGTTCAGCTTCCTGCTGCACGAGGCGGAAAACCCCGGTGCCTCGTTGGACAAGTTCATGGCCCTGGTCGAACAGGCCCGCAGCCAGCTGCCGCCGTTCATCGAAGCCTACCTGCCCGCCAGTGCTGCCGAATTCAAGGTTGCCATAGGCGACTGGATCAAAAGCCACCTCAGCGACCTGCAACTGGTCGGCAAGGGCATGGCGCACATGTTCGTCACGCTGCTGATCGGCATGATCCTAGGCGCCATCATTGCCTTGCAGCGCATTCCCGATGTGTCCCGGCGCAAGCCGTTGGCGGCGGCATTGTTCGAGCGCCTGGCCCTGCTGGTACAGGCGTTTCGCAACATCGTCTTCGCCCAGATCAAGATTTCGCTGCTCAACACGGCCTTTACCGGCATTTTCCTGGCAGTGGTGATGCCGCTGTTCGGGGTGCACCTGCCGCTGACCAAGACCCTGATCGTACTGACCTTCCTGCTGGGGCTGCTGCCGGTGATCGGCAACCTGATGTCCAACACCCTGATCACCATCGTCGGCTTGTCGCTGTCGATCTGGGTGGCGGCGGCGGCGCTGGGCTACCTGATCGTCATCCACAAGGTCGAGTACTTCCTCAACGCCCGTATCGTGGGTGGGCAGATCAGCGCCAAGGCGTGGGAGCTGCTGCTGGCGATGTTGGTGTTCGAGGCGGCGTTCGGGCTGCCTGGGGTGGTGGCGGGGCCGATCTACTATGCCTACCTGAAAAGTGAGCTGAAGCGGGCCGAGCTGGTCTGACAGATTGCCGGGGCCGCGCTGCGGCCCATCGCGACACAAGGCCGCTCCTACAGCCGACTGCGTGCATCCAATGATTGCACCTCACCCTGTAGGAGCGGCCTTGTGTCGCGATGGGCTGCAACGCAGCCCCAAAATGGATCAGGCTACCCCGTACCGCTTGCGCGCTTCGATCGCCAGCCCACTACCAATACTGCCAAAGATATTGCCCTCCACATGCCGCGCATTGGGCAACATCGCCGACACGCTGTTGCGCAATGCCGGAATCCCGCTGGAACCACCGGTGAAGAACACCGTGTCGACCTGGCCTTCGCTCACCCCGGCCTTGGCCAGCAGCTCGCTCACGCTGCCGCGCACACGCTCCAGCAACCCCTCAATGGCCTCTTCGAACAGCACCCGGGTCAGTTCGGCAGACAGTTCAGGCTCGACCCGGTGCAGGTCGATGCGGCGGCTGTCGCGCTCGGTCAGTTCGATCTTGCTGGCTTCCACTTCCATCGCCAGCCAGTGCCCGGCACGCTGCTCGATCAGCTTGAACAGCCGGTCGATGCCGAAGCTGTCCTCGATGTCGTAGCGCATGCTGCCCAGCGCCAGCTGCGACTTCTGCGAGTACAGCGCGTTGATGGTGTGCCAGGTGGCCAGGTTGAGGTGGTAGCTGGTCGGCATCAGGGCGCCGCTTTTCATGCGGCTGCCGTAGCCGAACAGCGGCATCACGCCCTGCAGGCTCAGCTGCTTGTCGAAGTCGGTACCGCCGATGTGCACGCCGCCCGTGGCCAGGATGTCGCCCTGGCGCTCGGCCAGCAGGTGGCGCTCTGGCGACAGGCGGATCAGGGTGAAGTCCGAGGTACCCCCGCCAATGTCGACAATCAGTACCAGCTCTTCGCGGCTGATGGTCGACTCGTAGTCGAACGCGGCGGCAATCGGTTCGTACTGGAACGACACGTCCTTGAAGCCGAGCTTGCGTGCCACCTCGGCCAGGGTGTCCTCGGCCTCCTGGTCGGCGGCCGGGTCTTCGTCGACGAAAAATACCGGGCGCCCCAGCACGACCTGGTCGAACTCGCGGCCCGCGGCCGCCTCGGCACGCTTTTTCAGCTCGCCGATGAACATGCCCAGCAGGTCCTTGAACGGCAAGGCACTGCCCAGCACGCTGGTGTCGTGCTTGATCAGCTTGGAGCCCAGCAGGCTTTTCAGCGAGCGCATCAGGCGGCCTTCGTAGCCTTCCAGGTACTCGTGCAGTGCCAGGCGGCCATAGACCGGGCGCCGCTCTTCAATGTTGAAGAACACCACCGAGGGCAAGGTGATCTTGCCGTCTTCCAGGGCGATCAGCGACTCGACCCCAGGGCGGTGCCAGCCAACCGTGGAGTTGGAGGTGCCAAAGTCGATGCCCAGGGCACGGGCCGGGGTTACGTCAGACATGGGAAAAGGCTTCCGGAGGCAAAACGGCCGCGCAGTTTATGCCAGTTGGCTACAGAATCAAGACCAGTCGTCTGCGATGGAGCAAAGCCAAGGCGGTCTTGAAAGGCTATGCTTGACCCCTATCTTCAGTAGCATCTTCAGTTGCAACACGCACTTTCACATTGGTGATCCACAGATGGACTTCAAAGACTATTACAAGATACTTGGCGTAGAGCCCACGGCGGACGAGAAGGCGATCAAGGCCGCGTACCGCAAGCTGGCACGCAAGTACCACCCCGATGTCAGCAAGGAACGCGACGCCGAGGACAAATTCAAAGAGGCCAATGAGGCCTACGAGGTTCTGGGCGACGCGCAGAAACGTGCCGAGTTCGATGAGATCCGCAAGTATGGCGGCCAGCACGGCCGGCCATTCCAGGCGCCACCGGGCTGGGAAAACCGCGGTGGCGGTGGTGGCTTCGAGGGCGGCGATTTCTCCGACTTCTTCAGCTCGATATTCGGCAACCGTGGTGGCAACCCCTTCGGTGGTGGCCGGCAGCAGCAACGCAGTGCCGGCAGGCGGGGGCAGGACGTGGAACTTGAATTGGCCGTATTCCTTGAAGAAACCCTGAGCAAGGAGTCCAAGCAGATCAGCTTCCAGGTGCCGCAAACCAATGCCATGGGCCAGCGCACCGGTTTCACCACCAAAACCCTGAACGTGAAGATTCCGGCCGGGGTCACCGATGGCGAGCGTATCCGCCTCAAGGGCCAGGGCGCGCCGGGCAGTGGCGGCGGGGCCAATGGCGACCTGTTCCTGACCATTCGCATGGCACCGCACCCGCTGTTCGATGTTGAAGGCCATGACCTGATCATCACCGTGCCCCTGGCGCCATGGGAGGCTGCGCTGGGCACCAAGGTTGCGGTACCCACCCTGGACGGCAAGATCAACCTGACCATCCGCCCGGACAGCCAGAGCGGCCAGCGCCTGCGTGTACCGGGCAAAGGCCTGGCGAGCAAGCACGGTGAGCGCGGTAACCTGTATGCACAGCTGAAGGTGGTGATGCCGCCGGCATCCGACGAGTCTGCCCGCGAACTGTGGGCGAAGCTCGCCGAGAAAGCGGCGTTCAACCCGAGGACACAATGGAGTAAGTGATCATGAGCAGCACCCTGATCGTTCAACTGGACATGCGTACCCTGTGTCAGGAAGCCGATGTCACGGCGGACTGCGTGATCGAAATCGTCGAACACGGCATTGTCGAGCCTTCTGGCCGAACGCCAGAGGACTGGCTGTTTGACGATCAGGCGCCGTTGTTGGCCAAGCGCGCGGCCAAGCTGCACCGGGAACTGGAGCTGGAGTGGGAAGGGGTGGCGCTGGCGCTGGAGCTGTTGCAGGAAGTGCAGCAGCTGCGCAGCGAGAACAGCATGTTGAAGCAGCGGCTGGGCAGGTTTACCCAGATGTAGGCTTGCGCGCCGGCCTTTGTGGGAGTGGCCTTGTGTCGCGTAAGGGCCCTCCCACAAGCGGCCGCATTTCAGCCTGGTTCAGCTCCCGGGTTCAGTACCCGCTGCATGAAGGTCAAATCCAGCCAGCGGCCGAACTTCACGCCAACCTGGGGCATCTGCCCGGTCACCACGAAACCCAGCCGCTCATGCAGGCGGACCGACGCCGCATTGCCACTTTCGATGGCCGCGACCATCACATGCTTGCCGCAGCCTTGTGCACGCTCGATCAGCGCCGCCATCAACACCGCCCCCAGCCCCTTGCCCCGCTGGTCGCCGCGGATGTACACCGAGTGCTCCACGGTCAGGCGGAAACCCTCGAACGGCCGCCAGTCGCCAAACGAGGCATAGCCCAGCACGCCCGTGTCATCCACAGCCACCAGGATCGGATAGCCCTGCTGCGTACGTGCTTCGAACCAGGCCTGGCGGTTGGCCAGGTCTACCGGGGTTTCGTTCCAGATCGCCGTGGTAGTGCGCACGGCGTCGTTGTAGATATCGAGGATGCCCGGCACGTCGGCGGGCAGGGCATCGCGCAGCTGGTAACTCATGACAGGGTCTCGCAAGTACGGTGCTTGCAGGTTAAATGGTTACCAGGCCGCGCACACCCTCGACTTGCATGTTTTCGCCGCGCCCGCGCTGCACGATCTCGCCACGGGCCATGACCAGGTACTGGTCGGCCAGCTCTTCGGCAAAATCGTAGAACTGCTCCACCAGCAGGATCGCCATGTCCCCCCGTGCGGCCAGGCGACGGATGACGGCGCCGATTTCCTTGATGACCGACGGCTGGATGCCTTCGGTCGGTTCGTCGAGGATCAGCAGACGCGGCCGGCTGGCCAGGGCGCGGCCAATGGCCAGCTGTTGCTGCTGCCCGCCAGACAGGTCGCCGCCCCGGCGCTGCTTCATTTGCTCAAGCACCGGGAACAGCTCGTAGATGAAGGCTGGCACTTCGCGGGCCTCCCGCGCGGGGAAACGCGACAGGCCCATCAGCAGGTTCTCCTCGACGGTCAGGCGCGGGAAAATCTCACGGCCCTGGGGCACGTAGGCGATGCCTGCGTGCACGCGTTGCTGGGGTTTGAGCGCGGTAATCGGTTTGCCTTCCCATTCGATGCTGCCATCCCGGGCGGGCACCAGGCCCATCAGGCAGCGCAGCAGGGTAGTCTTGCCGACCCCGTTGCGGCCCAGCAGGCAGGTCACTTCGCCGACTTTGGCTTCGAAGGAGAGGCCGCGCAGAATGTGGCTGCCTCCGTAGTATTGGTGCAGGGTGTCGATCTTGAGCATGTTGGTGTTCCTGAAAGTGTTGCTGTGCCTGTGCCGGCCTATTCGCGGGTGAACCCGCTCCTACAGGGACCGCACAGATTTCAAGACTTGTGCATTACCTGTGGGAGCGGGTTTACCCGCGAATAGGCCGGCACAGGTATCCCTGTCTAGCGGCCCAGGTACACCTCGACCACCCGCTCATCCGCCTGCACCTGCTCCAGCGACCCTTCTGCCAGCACACTGCCCTGGTGCAGCACGGTCACGTGGTCGGCGATGCTGCCGACAAAACCCATGTCGTGCTCGACCACCATCAGCGAATGCTTGCCGGCCAAGCCCTTGAACAGCTCGGCGGTGAACTCGGTCTCGGCATCGGTCATGCCCGCCACGGGTTCATCCAGCAACAGCAACTGCGGCTCTTGTACCAGCAGCATGCCGATTTCGAGGAACTGCTTCTGCCCGTGCGACAGCAGGCCCGCCTGGCGCTGGGCCAGCGGCAGCAGGCGCAAGGTGGTCAGTACCTCTTCGATGCGCTGGCGCTGCTCGCCGCTCAGGCGTGCAGCCAGGCTGGCCCATACCGATTTGTCGGTCTTCAGCGCCAGCTCCAGGTTCTCGTATACCGTCAGCGCCTCGAACACCGTGGGTTTCTGGAACTTGCGGCCAATGCCGGCTTGGGCGATCTGGTACTCGCTCAGGCGGGTCAGGTCTAGGGTGTCGCCAAAGTAGGCCGTGCCGCTGTCTGGGCGGGTCTTGCCGGTGATCACGTCCATCAGGGTGGTCTTGCCGGCGCCATTGGGGCCGATGATGCAGCGCAACTCACCCACCCCGATGTACAGGTTGAGCGCGTTCAGCGCCTTGAAACCGTCAAAGCTGACACTGATGTCTTCCAGGCTCAGCACCGTGCCGTGGCGGGTATCCAGGCCCGCCTTGCGGGTGTGGCCCAGGCCAATGGCGTCGCGGCCGGCGCCGAGGGGGTCGAATACCGGTTCGAGCATGAATTCGGGATGCACCGGGGGCACGCCTCTCATGGCTGGCTCCTTTTTTTCAACAGGCCGACCACGCCCTTGGGCAGGTACAGGGTGACGAGAATGAACAGCGCACCGAGGAAAAAAAGCCAGAACTCCGGGAAGGCCACGGTGAACCAGCTTTTCATGCCGTTGACCAGGCCGGCGCCGAGCAACGGCCCGATCAGCGTGCCACGGCCACCAAGGGCTACCCACACGGCGGCTTCGATGGAGTTGGTCGGCGACATTTCGCTGGGGTTGATGATGCCCACCTGGGGCACGTACAGCGCCCCGGCCAGCCCGCACAGCACGGCGCTGAGCACCCACACCAGCAGCTTGAAGCCGCGCGGGTCGTAACCGCAGAACATCAGGCGGTTCTCGGCGTCGCGCACGGCGGTCAGCAGGCGGCCGAACTTGCTGCGGGTCAGCCGCCAGCACAGGTACAGGCTGGCCAGCAGCAGGCCGACCGTCAGCAGGAACAACACGGCGCGGGTCCCTTGCGCGGTGATGTCGAAGCCCAGAATGGTGCGGAAGTTGGTGAAGCCGTTGTTGCCGCCGAAGCCGGTTTCGTTGCGGAAGAACAACAGCATGCCGGCGAAGGTCAGGGCCTGGGTCATGATCGAGAAGTACACACCCTTGATCCGCGAGCGGAAGGCGAACCAACCGAACACCAGCGCCAGCAGCCCGGGGGCCAGCACCACCAGGCACAGGGCCCAGGCAAAATGCTGGGTTCCGGCCCAGTACCATGGCAGCTCGGTCCACGACAGAAAAGCCATGAACCCGGGCAGGCCGTCCCCGGCCGCCTGGCGCATCAGGTACATGCCCATGGCATACCCGCCCAGGGCGAAGAACAGGCCGTGGCCCAGTGACAGCAGGCCGGCGTAGCCCCAGACCAGGTCCAGGGCCAGGGCGACGATGGCGTAGCAGAGAATCTTGCCGACCAAGGTCAGGGTATAGGCCGACACTTGCAAGGCGTGGTCCGCCGGGAGCAGCGACAACAGCGGCAGGGCGACCAGCAGCAGGGTGACGACGGCGCCGATGGCCAGCGACAGGCGCGGCCCGGCCTTTTGCGTAGCGGTGACTAGCAGTGGCTGGTTCATCAGTCGATTACCCGTCCCTTGAGGGCGAACAGGCCTTGCGGGCGCTTCTGGATGAACAGAATGATCAACGCAAGGATGAGGATCTTGCCGAGTACGGCGCCGATCTGGGGTTCCAGCAGCTTGTTGGCAATGCCAAGGCCGAACGCCGCCCACAGGCTACCGGCCAGTTGCCCGACCCCGCCGAGCACCACCACCAGGAACGAGTCGATGATGTAGCTCTGGCCCAGGTCCGGGCCGACGTTGCCCACCTGGCTCAGGGCTACGCCGCCCAGCCCGGCAATGCCCGAGCCAAGGCCGAAGGCCAGCATGTCGACGCGCCCGGTAGACACACCGCAGCATGCCGCCATGTTGCGGTTCTGGGTCACCGCCCGCACGTTCAGGCCCAGCCGCGTGCGGTTGAGCAGCAGCCAGGTCAGCAGCACCACCGCCAGGGCGAAGCCGATGATCACCAGGCGGTTGTAGGGCAGCACCAGGTTGGGCAGCAGCTGGATGCCGCCCGACAACCATGCCGGGTTGCTGACTTCGACGTTCTGCGCGCCGAACAGCAGGCGGATGGCCTGGATCAGGATCAGGCTGATCCCCCAGGTGGCCAGCAAGGTTTCCAGTGGGCGGCCATACAGGTGGCGGATGACCGTGCGCTCCAGCGCCATGCCGACGCCGGCGCTGATGGCGAAGGCCACCGGCAGGGCGATCAGCGGATAGAACTCGATGGCACCCGGGGCATAACGCTGCACCAGCACCTGGACCATATAGGTGCTGTAGGCGCCGAGCATCAGCATCTCGCCATGGGCCATGTTGATCACGCCCAGCAGGCCGAAGGTGATCGCCAGGCCGAGCGCCGCCAGCAGCAGGATCGACCCCAGCGACAGGCCACTGAAGGCCTGGCCGAGCAGCTCGCCGAACAGCAGCTTGCGCTGCACCTGGGCCAGGCTGGTTTCGGCAGCGGTGCGCACGCCCGGGTCGCTTTCCGCGTCGGGTTGCAGCAGCGCTTCAAGGCGGGTGCGGGCCAGCGGGTCGCCGGTTTCCCCCAGCAGGCGCACGGCGGCCAGGCGTACAGCGGGGTCGCTGGCGCCCAGTTGCAAATTGGCCAGGGCCAGGCCCAGGGCTGCGTGTACGGCAGCGTCCGGCTCGCTGGCGAAGCGCCGGTCGAGGAACGCCATTTGCGCCGGTTGTGCGCTTTTTTGCAGTTGCTGGGCGGCAGCCAGGCGGGTGTCGCTGTCGTCGCTGAGCAACTGGTGGCTGGCCAGGGCATTGTCGATCAAGCCGCGCAGGCGGTTGTTCAGGCGCAGCTTGCGGGTGTCGTCGGGTGCGATGCGGCCCTGGCGCAGGTTTTCCAACAGCGGCAGGCGTGCAGCATCGGGTTGCGCTGCCCAGTTTCCGAGCAGTTGGGCCTGCTCCGCGGGCTTGGCGGTGAGGAAGAATTCGCCCTCGCTGGCGTGGGTTGCCAAGGGCATTAGCAGGAGAAGTGTGAGCAGGAGTCTGAGCATGCGGGCAATCCTGGAAATCGGTGTTGGATTCTTCGCGCGTAAACCCGCTCCTACAGGGATTTCACCGGTCCAGAGGGCAGTGGGGATCCTGTGGGAGCGGGCAAGCCCGCGAATGGGCTGCAAAGCAGCCCCCTGCACTCAGTTACCTTTCACGGCGTAATCTGGCCGCTTGTCATTGCCCGGAATGAACGGGCTCCATGGCTGCGCCCGCAGCGGCTGCTCGGTTTCCCAGACCACGCTGAACTGCCCGTCATCCTGGATCTCGCCGATCATCACCGGCTTGTGCAGGTGGTGGTTGGTCTTGTCCATGGTCAGGGTGAAGCCTGACGGTGCCTTGAAGGTCTGGCCGGCCAGGGCCTCGCGGACCTTGTCCACGTCGGTGGACTTGGCTTTCTCAACCGCCTGGGCCCACATGTGGATGCCCACGTAGGTGGCCTCCATCGGGTCGTTGGTTACCGCCTTGTCGGCACCGGGCAGGCCTTTGGCCTTGGCGTAGGCTTTCCAGTCGGCGACGAACTTCTGGTTGACCGGGTTATCCACCGACTCGAAGTAGTTCCACGCCGCTAGGTGGCCCACCAGTGGCTTGGTATCGATACCGCGCAGCTCTTCTTCGCCCACCGAGAACGCCACCACCGGCACGTCGGTGGCTTTCAGGCCCTGGTTGGCCAGTTCTTTGTAGAACGGCACGTTGGAGTCGCCGTTGACCGTGGAGATGACCGCCGTCTTGCCGCCTGCGGAGAACTTCTTGATGTTGGCGACGATGGTCTGGTAGTCGGCGTGGCCGAACGGCGTGTACACCTCTTCGATGTCCTTGTCGGCCACGCCCTTGCTGTGCAGGAAGGCGCGCAGGATCTTGTTGGTGGTGCGAGGGTAGACGTAGTCGGTGCCCAGCAGGAAGAAGCGCTTGGCGCTGCCGCCGTCTTCGCTCATCAGGTATTGCACCGCAGGGATGGCTTGCTGGTTGGGGGCGGCGCCGGTGTAGAACACGTTTGGCGACATCTCTTCACCCTCGTACTGCACGGGGTAGAACAGCAGGCCGTTGAGTTCCTCGAACACGGGCAGCACCGACTTGCGCGACACCGAGGTCCAGCAGCCGAACACCACCGCGACCTTGTCCTGGGTCAGCAGCTGGCGGCTCTTCTCGGCGAACAGCGGCCAGTTGGAGGCCGGGTCGACCACCACCGGTTCGAGCATCTTGCCGTTGACCCCGCCTGTGGCGTTGATTTGCTCGATGGTCATCAGCGCCATGTCCTTGAGCGACGTCTCGGAAATGGCCATGGTCCCCGACAGCGAATGCAGGATGCCGACCTTGATGGTCTCGGCGGCCTGGATACTCCAGCTCAGGCCCATTGCCGCAATCGATGCGCTGAGGGTTAAGGCCTTGATCAGACTGCGACGCTTCATGTGCTCTCTCCGCTGGTTTTTATGTGTTGGGCAAGCGGGAGGAGCTTTGCAAGGGGTGTGCCTAACGGCGAAACGGGCGGGATAGAGCAGTGGTGCGAGGTGTTGGGGCGTTTGCGCGGGCCAGCATGGTGCTTGTGGGGGTTGCGTGCACAGGATTGGGGCTGCAACGCAGCCCCCAAGGTCATTAACCGTTGCGCACTGTGGAACGCGGCTGACGGCGGCTGCGCACGCCCTGGTAAGTGGATGCCAGCAACAGGAACCAGATCGGCGTTACCACCAGCGCCGAGCGGGTGTCGGCCTCCAGGCTCAGCAACACCAGGATGAAGGCAAAGAACACCAGGCACACGTAGCACATGAAGCGCCCGCCCGGCATCTTGTACTTCGACGCCTGGTGCAGCGCCGCCCGTTGCTTGCGGTACTTCAGGTACGACAGCAGGATCAGCGTCCAGACGAACATGAACAGCACCGCCGATACCGTGGTCACCAGGGTGAATGCCTCGACCACGTTCGGCACCAGGTAAATCAGCACCGCCCCCAGCAGCAGGCAGGTGCAGGAGAAGTACAGGCCGTTGGCAGGTACCGAGCGGCTGGACAGTTTCTCGAACGCCCTGGGCGCATCACCTTCCTGCGACAGGCCGTACAGCATGCGGCTGGTGGAGAACACGCCGCTGTTGGCCGACGAGGCGGCCGACGTCAGCACCACGAAATTGATGATGCTCGCCGCGGCCGGCAGGCCGGCCAGCACGAACAGCTCGACGAACGGGCTCTTGCCCGGTACCACGTCGCGCCACGGGGTCACCGCCATGATCGCGATCAGTGCCAGCACATAGAACACGATGATGCGTACCGGGATCGAGTTGATCGCCCGCGGCAGGGTGCGCTCGGGGTTTTTCGCTTCGGCAGCGGTGGTGCCGACCAGCTCGATGCCGACGAAGGCGAACACGGCGATCTGGAAGCCGGCGAAGAAGCCCATCACCCCGTTGGGGAACATGCCGCCGTCATTCCACAGGTTGGCCAGCTGCGCCGTGCGCCCGCTGGGCGAGGTGAAGCCGGTGATGACCATGTACAGGCCGGTGGCGACCAGGCCGAGGATGGCGACGATCTTGACCAGGGCGAACCAGAACTCCAGCTCACCGAACATTTTCACCGTTACCAGGTTCAGCGACAGCAGCAGCGCCACGCAAGTCAGCGCGGGTATCCACTGCGGCAGGTCGGGGAACCAGAACTGTGTATAGGCGGCGATGGCGACCACATCGGCGATGCCGGTGACCACCCAGCAGAACCAGTAGGTCCAGCCGGTGAAGTAGCCAGCCCAGGGCCCGAGCAGGTCGGCGGAAAAATCGATGAAAGACTTGTAGTTGAGGTTCGACAGCAGCAGCTCGCCCATGGCGCGCATGACGAAGAACAGCATGAAGCCGATGATCATGTAGACGAAGATGATCGATGGGCCGGCCAGGCTGATGGTCTTGCCCGAGCCCATGAACAGGCCGGTGCCGATCGCGCCGCCGATGGCGATGAGCTGGATATGGCGGTTGGTCAGGTTGCGCTGCAGATGCGGTTCATCTGGCGCTGTGGGTGAGGTTTGCGTCATAGGCAGCATTCCCTTGTAAAGGTCAGTCTTCTTGTCAGAGGTAGCCGGCTAGGCTAACACGGGCGTCCCAATTCGGGGCGTGACAGATCGACTCTGCATTTGGGTAGCAGTGTGATGCCTGTGCCGCCCTCTCTACAAAGCCAACGCAGTTCGTTGTAGGAGCAACGGTCTTTCCCAAAATTTGAAAAGCCTGCGCGATTCATTGTGGGAGCGGGCAAGCCCGCGAAGCAGGCGACGCGGTGTCTGGCACCGGCTGCGCCGGTGTTCGCGGGCACGCCCGCTCCCACAAGTGGAGCGGTGAATGGCAGCTTCTGCTCCTACTCGTGCTCTAGGCACCTACGGCATTCAGCTTGTCATTCACCGCTCATGCACAATTAGGCGCTGGCCAACACCCGGCGGCGCCTCACCACCAGGCTGTCCACCGCCCACATCACCACCATCGACACCCCCACCAGCGGGAACATCACCCCCAGCACCAGCATCACCGCCACCGCCGCCTTCCAGCGCGGCAGGTCATGGCGCAGCGGCGGTACGCCCAGGCCGCCCTCGGGCCGGCGTTTCCACCACATCACCAGCCCGCTCACCGAGCTCAGCAGGATCATCAGGCACACCAGCAGGATGATGACCTGGTTGACCACGCCAAACATCCTGCCTTCATGCAGCATCACCCCCAGTTCGGTGGCGCGGGCGACCGGGCTGTAGTCCTGCCAGCGCACGTCGGCCAACACCTTGCCGGTGTACTGGTCGACATGCAGGGTGGCGTCATTGCGCGGGTCATCGGCGAACACGGCGACGGTGAACACCCCATCGGCGGTGGTGGGCAGGGTAATGCTGTAGCCCGGCTCGACCTGCCGCGCGGTGGCGATGTCTTCGACCTGCTGCAGGCTTACCTGCGGCGCTGCCGGTTTGGCCGACATCATGTGGTGCCCGGCGTGTTCGGCATGCGCGCCAGACTGCGGCATGGGCGTATTTTCCATGGCCCACGGTACGGTCTGGCGGTGCGCGTCGTTCAGTTCGCCCGCCTGCTGGTCCGACTTGGGCACGTTGGTCCACATGGCCGCCGGGAAGCGGTTCCACAGCTCGGCGTACTGCTTGCCCCACAGGCCGGTCCAGGTCATGCCGCTGAGCAGCATCAACAGCAGCAAGGCCGAACCCCAGAACCCGGTTACCGCATGCAGGTCGCGCCACAGCAGGCGGCCACGTGCCGACAGCCGGGGCCACACTACCCCGGCGCCGGTGCGCCCGCGTGGCCACCACAGGTACAGGCCCGAGACCACCAGCACGATGCCCCAGCCGGCAGCCAGTTCCACCAGGCGGTCACCGACGGTGCCGACCATCAGTTCGCCATGCAGGGCACGGGCGATGGCCTGCAGGTTCAGCTTGCCGTCCTGTTCGCCGAGGACCTTGCCGCTGTAAGGGTCAACGAAGACGTTCAATTCCCGCCCGCCGTCATGCACCACGAACTGCGCGCTGCGCTCGGCATTCAACGGCGGCAGGTATTGGCCCACGTGGCCCTTGGGGTAGGCCTGGTGCACCTCGGCCAGCAACGTATCGGCGGCCTGGCGATGATGGCCGGCTTCGACCACCATCAGGTCGCGGTACAGCACTGGGTCGAGTTGCGGCTTGAACAGGTAGATGATCCCGGTGATGGCCAGCAGGATCATGAAGGGGGCCACGAACAGCCCCGCATAAAAGTGCCAACGCCAGGCCAGGTTATAGAAACTGATGCGTGTTCCTCTCATGGGAACCTCCTTTTGACCCGCAGATGGGCGCAACCGAAGCTGCGCCCGTGGTTAGTGTCAGAAGCTGAAATCGACCTTGGTCCAGAAGGTCCTGCCTGGCTCGTTGACCGGCTGTGGGTCGCTTGCCGGGTAGCCGAACCCGGCGTTGCCGGCCAGGTTCAGGTGCTCGGCGTATGCCTTGCCGAACAGGTTGTCGACCCCGGCGCTGAGCTTGAGGTTGGTGTTGACCTTGTAGGCGCCGTTGAGCGAGAACACGCCGAAGCCGGCGCTTTTTTCGTAGTCCTTGCCGACCACGTTGCCCTGGTTCTCGGCGATGCGGTTCTGCGCCGCCACCAGCCGCCACAGCGCACCGACGCTCCACACATCACGGCTGTAGGTCAGGCCCAGGCGGCTTTCCAGCGGGGGCATCTGTGGCAGCGCCTTGCCGTCACTGCTGTTCTTGCCCCACGCGTACGCCAGGCTGGCATCGGCCTTCCAGTGCTCGGTCAGCTGGTAGGCCGCGCCCAGTTCGCCACCCATGATACGCGCATCGACATTCTGGGCCTGCGAGGTGCTCATGCCCATCATGCCGGGGCGGTAGTCGAACAGGATGTAGTCACGGATCTGCCCGACATAACCCGAGGCCCAGGCTTCCAGGCGTTCGCTACGGTACTGGATGCCGAAGTCCAGCTGGGTGGTCTTCTCGGGCTTGATGCCGTCGAAAGCGTTGGCCGCACCGGGCGGTGCCAGCTTGGGCGAAAACAGCTCCCAGTAGTCGGGGAAGCGCTGGGCATGGCCCAGGCCAATGTAAGTGGTGGCCGGCAGGCCTGCCAGGTCATGTTCGTAGCGCACGAAGCCGCTGGGCAGGGTGGCCGCGCGGGTGTCGCCCTGGGTGGCGCTGCCTTGGCGGAAGTCGCGGGCCGAGGCGCGGTCCAGGCGGGCACCGCTGACCAGGCGGTCCTCACCCGTGGCGTACCAGGTCAGTTCGCTGAAGGCACCGTAGTTGTGGAAGTCGGCGTCCTTGGTCCAGGCCTGGCCCTTGTGCGCGTCCACGCCCATGCCGCCACGCTGGCGGTGCTCGTTGGTTTGCGCATCGAGGCCGCTGATCAGTTGCACGTCGGCCCAGCGCCAGGTGGCCTTGATGCGTGCGCCCAGGGTGCGGCGGTCTACGTTGCTGACCATGGGCATGCCCATCATGCCGCTGCCCGAGGGCGTGCGCAGGCTGTAGTTGTCCATCACGTGGTCGGCGTAGTTGTAGTAGACCTGCGCTTCAAGCGCGTCCAGCACCTCGCCGAGGTTGGACTTTTCAAAGCGCAGGCCCAGGCTTTCGCGCTTGAACTGCGAGCCGTCCATGCCACGCCCGGCGTAGCGGGCTTCGCCATCGCCCTTACCGGCGGTCAGCTCCAGCAGGGTGTCCTGGTCGGGCGTCCAGCCCAGGGCGACATCGCCGTTCCACTTGTCCCAGCGTGACGGCACGGTGTCGTTGTTACCGTCGTGATAGTCGTCCGAGCGCGACTGGTTGCCGACGAACCGTGCATAGGCCTGGCTGTTTCCGGCAGCGGCATCCAGCACTTTGTCGAAACGGCCGTTGGAGCCGGCCAGCAGGCTGGCATTGACCCGGCTGCCGAGGCTGCCGAACTGCTCGGGTTCGCGTTCGAACAGTATCGTGCCCGCCGAACCGCCTGGCCCCCAGATCACGCTCTGCGGGCCCTTGATAACGGTCAGCCGGTCATAGGTTTCGGGGGAAATGTAGGAGGTCGGCGCGTCCATGCGGTTGGGGCAGGCGCCGAGCATCAGCCCGCCATTGGTGAGGATGTTCAGGCGTGAGCCGAACATGCCGCGCAGGACCGGGTCGCCGTTGGTACCGCCGGCGCGGATCGCCGAGAAACCGGGAATGGTTTTCAGGTAGTCGGCGCCATCGCTGGCCGGCACCGGCTGGCGTGGGTCTTTCGGGTTGGTGACCACGGTCAACGGCGAACTCGGTGCCACGGCGGTGACGACCGTCGGGCTCAGCTCGGCGGCCAGGGCTACCGGCGCAAGCAGCGAGCCGCACAGTGCGGCGATGGTCCCACGCAGGGACAAGGCAAAAACAGGGGTGCAGCCAGACATAATGATTCCAGTCGATCAGTCATGAGGTAGCGCGAAGCCCGCGGGCTTCGTGCACAAAACGTCGGTTCAGGTGCTGATCGAGGAAGGCGGTGCACGGCTGCGCGCACCGGGGAATACAGCCTGCCGGGCATGGCCCTGGTGCGTGGGTGCAATCAGGTGGCTGGTGGGGACGACGCTGCCGGCGCTGAGTGGGCTAAGGGCCTGGGGCAGGGCCGGGCAGTTGAACAACAGGCTGCAGTAGCCGCACTTTTCCCACATCACATGCAGCTGGCCGTCGCTGCCGTGGCCGTGATGGCTGTCGCCAGCGTGCTGATGGGCAGCCGGCATGGGCATGTCCATCGGCATGGCCATGCCGGCGTGATGGTTCATCGGCATCGCCTGGGAAATCAGCGGGCCGATGAAGATCATCCACATGGCGAACAGGCTCAGCCATCCGCCACCGGCGCGCCTGCGGTCAGGGCGGGTGGTACGGCGCATGCGGGGGTAGGGCAGGCTCATGGCCAGCGCCTGTCAGCTGCGGTCAGTGTGCGTGTTCGTGCGCTTGCGGCTGGTTCGCTGGCGCTTGCTTCTGCACGGCCACTTCGACGGTGACATCGCCGGCCTTCTCGAAGTGCAAGGTCAACGGGAAGCGCTTGCCATCGACCAGCAGGCTGCGATCCTTGGGCTGCATCAGCATCACGTGGTAGGCACTGGGGGCGAAGGTCAGGTCCTTGCCGGCGGGCACCACCACGCTGGGTACCTGTTGCATTTTCATGGCGCCGTTGGCGCTCATGGCATGTTCGTGCAGTTGCGCATCATCGCTGATCGGGCTGTCGACGCTGAGCAGGCGGTCGTCGGCCTGGCCGTTGTTGTGCACCACGAAATACGCCGCCACGTTGGGCGCATTGGGTGGCAACTGCAGCGACCAGGGGTGGGCAATGTGCAGGTCACCCACGCTGTATTCGTGGGCATTGGCGAAAGCGCCAGGCAGCATCAGGGCGGCCAGGACGAGGGCGTGCTTGAGCATGGTGAATCTCCGTTCTGTTTCAGGTTCAGGCAGACAACGACGGAACTCAGGCCAGCGGAGAGGCACGAGGGTTTAACGCAGGCCAGAGCTGGCGCGGCGTGGGTTGGTAGTCAGCCGGTGGCGGCAACAGCCCGGCGAACAGTGTCGGCGGGTTGTGCAATTGCGGCGGGTATGCGGGCAGGGCCAACAGCGGCGCGGCGCCAGAGCAGCACCAGCAGTTCATCAAGGCGGCGCTGTCGTCGCTTTGCGGGCCCAGGTCGATCTTGGCCAGTGCCTGGACATCGACCTTGGCCTTCTTGGCCATGCTGGAACAGAAGGCCCCCCACAGCAGCTGCTCGGCCGGGCCCTTGGGCGCGGCAGAGGACAGCGGCATGGCCAGCAGGTTGAACAGCACTGCAAGGCAGGCTATCCAGGCGATGTGCCGACGTGGGGGCATGGAGAGATCCGGTCAGGAATCGTGGTGGGTATTGTAAGGCGGAGTATAGGTAAATACGCGGGGTGCGGTGAAGTGACGCAGCGCGTGGTGCTATCAAGCCTTGCCACGCCCCATCAGCCCACGCACGGTTTCCTGCAGGTCCGCCGGCAACACCACCACCTTGGCATTGTTGCTCCCGGCCAGGTTTTCCATCGCCCCGACATAGCGCTCACCCAGCAGGTACATGGCCGGCACGGTTTCGTTGCCCACGGCTTCCTTGACCAACGAAATAGCCCGGGCCGAAGCCTCGGCCAGGCTGATTTGCGCCTCGGCATCCAGCCTGGCGGCTTGCAGGCGCGCTTCGGCTTCCAGGATGGCCGCCTGCTTGGCGCCTTCGGCACGGGTCACGTCGGCCTTGCGCTCCCGTTCGGCGGCAGCCTGGCGCTCCATGGCCAGTTGCATGTTTTCCGAGGGCTTGATGTCCTGGATTTCCACCGAACGCACGGTCACGCCCCAGTCTTCGGTCTGCTCGGACATCGCCTCGCGCAGGCGTGCCTTGATCTGCTCGCGGCTGGACAGCGCTTCGTCCAGGTCCATGGCACCGACGATCGCGCGCAGCGAGGTCATGGTCAGGCTGGTGACGGCGAAGGAGAAGTTCTGTACGCCATACGAGGCTTTCTGCGGGTCGACCACCTTGGCGAAGCACAGGGCATTGGCGACGATCACCGCGTTGTCCTTGGTGATGATTTCCTGCTCCTGCACATCGAGGATGATGTCCTTGGTGGGCAGGCGGTAGGCGACCACGTCCATGTACGGGATGACGATGTTCAGGCCGGGCTTGAGGGTGCTGTGGTAGCGGCCCAGGCGCTCGACGATCCATTCCTCGCCCTGGGGCACGATGCGAACCCCCTTGAACACGGTGATCAGAACGAACAGCGCGATGGCGCCAACGACGATGAGGCTGGTCATGATGCAAAATTCCTTTTTGTGCGGTTTCAGGCCCGGATGACGCGGGCGGTATTGCCCTCGATGGCGGTCAGGCGCACCCGCTCGCCGGCGGCGATTTCGCTGTCGGCGATGCAGGTCCATTCTTCATTGCCGAGGATCGGCTTCTGGAAGCGCACGCGGCCCTTGTGGAACTCCGACACCGCGGCGGTCAGCAGGCCCACTTCGCCGATCACGCTGTCGGCGGTCCAGCGCACATCCGGCTGCTTGCGCCGGAACAGCTTGAACCACAGCGCGGTGGTGGCCGATGACAGCACTACCCACAGCAGTACCTGCATGTCCAGGGCCAGGGTGGGCGCGGCCAGGGCAACCAGCGCGACCAGCACGGCACCGATGCCGAACCAGAGGATGAAGAATGTCGGCAGGACCAGTTCCAGCAGGATCAGCCCGATGCCGAACAGCAGCCAGATCCACCATTGCATTTCCATATGGGTTGCGCCTTCCAGGGGGAGGTGCTGAGTGTAAGGCAGCGGGGCGCTACTGGGCCACTTGCAGGGCGTACGGAAAAATCTGAAAAAGCTGTCAGTGCAGGCCCAGCGCGGCCAGCAGCGCCAACGGCGTGTCGAATGCACGACCCACCGCTGGCAACGCCGGGCGTTTCAGGACCAGCACCGGCACCCCCAGCTCACGCGCCACTTCCAGTTTGGGTTCGGTCGCCACGCTGCCGCTGTTCTTGCTGATCAACACGTCGATGCTGCGCCGCTGGAACAATGCCCGTTCATCCTCGAGAACAAACGGCCCGCGCGCACCGATCACCTCGCAGCGCTCATTGCCGGGGCAGGCCTCCAATGCCCGCAAGGTCCAGAACTGCTGTGGCGGAATTTCGTCCAGGTGCTGCAGCGGCTCACGGCCCAGCGTGAACAGCGGCCGGCGAAACGGCTGCAGTGCTGCGATCAAGTGCGCCCAGTCTGCCACTTCGCGCCAGTCATCCCCCTTTTGCGCCTGCCAGGCCGGGCGGCGCAGGGCCCAACAGGGGATGCCGGCGCTGCGTGCGGCCTGGGCGGCATTGCCGCTGATCTGTGCTGCATAGGGGTGGGTGGCGTCGATCAGCAGGGTAATGCCCGACTCGCGCAGGTAGCGCGCCAGGCCTTCGGCGCCACCGAAGCCACCGACCCGCACCTGGCATTGCAGGTCCTGGGGCACACGGCCGATACCGGCCAGGCTGTAGACATGCTGCGGGCCGAGGCGGCGGGCGATGGCCAGGGCCTCGGTGATGCCACCCAGCAGCAGGATACGGGCGGTCATGCCACGCCAGCCTTGCCGACAATGCCGCCCTGGCGGTCGATGGCGAACACTTCCACCTGCACTGCCGCCGGCACCACGCTGCGGGCAAACGCCAGGGCATGGGCGCACACCGCATCACCCAGCGCGATACCGGCCGCATGCGCCAGTGCGAGAGCCTGCTGGCTGGTATTGGCGTCGATGATCGCGGCTTGCAGGGCTGTGTCAGCACCGATCGCCGCTGCCCAGCCGGCCAGCTGCGGCAGGTCGATGCTGGAATGGCGGCTGTGCAGGTCCATGTGCCCGGCAGCCAGCTTGCTGATCTTGCCAAAGCCGCCGCACAAGGTCAGGCGCGGCACCGGCACCTTGCGCAGGTGCTTGAGCACCGCGCCGACGAAGTCGCCCATTTCGATCAGGGCGATTTCCGGCAGGCCGTAGACACGGCGCATGGTGTCTTCACTGGCGTTGCCGGTGCAGGCGGCGATGTGGGTGTAGCCGTTGGTGTGAGCCACGTCGATGCCCTGGTGGATCGACGCTATATAGGCGGCGCAGGAGAATGGCCGCACGATACCGCTGGTGCCGAGGATCGATAGGCCGCCGAGGATGCCCAGGCGCGGATTCATGGTCTTTAGCGCCAGCTGTTCACCGCCCTGCACGTTGACCGTGACCTCGAAGCCGCCAGGGTGGCCACACTCATCGGCCAGGCGCTGCAGGTGCTCGCTGATCATGCGCCGGGGCACCGGGTTGATGGCAGGTTCACCGACCGCCAGCACCAGCCCCGGGCGGGTCACGGTGCCGACGCCGCTGCCAGCGACAAAACGCACGCCCGGGTCGCCCAGCAGGCGCACCCGGGTGTACAGCAGCGCACCATGAGTCGCGTCGGGATCATCGCCGGCATCCTTGACCGTCCCGGCTTCGGCGCATTCGCCCACCAGGCGACAGAATTCCAGGCGCATCTGCACCACCTTGCCTTTGGGCAGGGTGATAGCCACGGCGTCGTCACGCTGCCCGGTGAGCAACAGCTTGGCTGCCGCCAGGCTGGTGGCGGTGGCGCAACTGCCGGTGGTCAGGCCGCTGCGCAGTGGGGCGGGCTGTTCGCGGGTTTCTTCACGCATCGACGGGTTTCTGCACTTCCAGCAGGGTGATCGGCAGCGCCTGGCGCCAGGTGTCGAACGCGCCCAGTGGCTGGGCATGGGCGACATGCACGCGGGTCAGTTCGCCGCCGTGCTGTTGGCGAAAATGCGCCAAGGCCAGTTCGCTTTGCAGGGTCACCGCATTGGCCACCAGGCGCCCGCCAGGGCGCAGGCTGGCCCAGCACAGGTCGAGCACCCCTTCGCGGGTGACGCCGCCGCCGATGAAAATGGCATCGGGCGGCTCCAGCCCATGCAACGCTGCCGGCGCCTTGCCGCGAACCAGCTGCAGGCCGGGAACACCCAGCGCATCGCGGTTATGTTCGATGAAGCCCTGGCGGCCTTCGTCGGCCTCGATGGCCAGGGCGCGGCAGGCCGGGTGGGCGCGCATCCATTCGATACCGATCGAGCCGCAGCCAGCACCCACGTCCCACAGCAGTTCGCCTGGCTGCGGCGCCAGGCGCGCCAGGGTCATGGCGCGGACATCGCGCTTGGTCAGCTGGCCGTCGTGGCGAAAGGCGCTGTCGGGCAGCCCGGCCAGGCGATGGTGACGGGGGGCGTGGGGCGTGGCCTGGCAGTCGATGGCCACCAGGTTGAGCGCAGCGATATCGGTGTGCGGCCAGTCCTGGGCAGTGCCGACCAGCGTGCGTTCGGCTTCGCCACCGAGGTGCTCGAACACCTGCACGCGGCTGGGCCCGAAGCCACGTTCGCAGAGCAGTGCAGCAATGGCCGCCGGGCTGTCGCCATCGTTGCTCAGCACCAGCAGGCGCAGGCCGCTGTACAGGTGGGCGTTGAGGGCAGCCAGCGGCCGCGCCACCAGTGACACCACGTGCAGGTCCTGCACTGGCCAGCCCAGGCGGGCCGCTGCCAGGGCGCAGGAGGAGGGCATCGACAGCACGCGCATTTCGGCCGCGGGCACCAGGCGCGCCAGGCTGGCCCCGACGCCGTAGAACATGGGGTCGCCGCTGGCCAGCACGCACACCGGCTCGCCACGCAGGGCCAGTACCGGGTTCAGCGAGAATGGGCTGGGCCAGGGCAGTTGTTCAGCGCGCGTGCAGTGCGGCAGCAGGGCCAGCTGGCGGGGGCTGCCGACAATCTTCGTGGCGCCCAGCAGGGCGCGCCGGGCTTGTTTGCCCAAGCCAGGGAAGCCGTCTTCGCCGATGCCTACTACTGTCAGCCAGGGTGTCATTCATACCTCTTAAAGATTCTGGGGCGCACAGCGCCCCAGAATTTCTGCTCAAACCCGAATGATGCTCGACCACCGGCTTTTCATGCCGCCGGCCAAAGCAGGCATAATACCGCGCCTTCTACACTCAAGCGCACTTTCACAGATTGCCGGATACTCCATTGACCCAGGCCGATGCCCCCGCTGTTACCCCACGTCCCTCGGCTTGCCCGGGGTTGTGGCGCATCGTCAGTGCCCGCGATGGCGGTATCTGCCGGATCAAACTACCGGGCGGCCTGCTGCTGGCCGACCAGGCCGATGCAGTAGCCGCCGCTGCCGAGCGTTTCGCCGGCGGCGTGATCGAGGCCACCAACCGCGGCAACCTGCAGATCCGCGGCATCGGCAATGCACACCACGCCCTGGTCGAGACCTTGCTCGCGGCAGGCCTGGGCCCGCGCGATGCGGCCGGCGACGATGTACGTAACCTGATGCTCAGCCCGCTGGCCGGGCATGATCCGGCCATGCTGCTGGATGCACGGCCCCTGGCCGGGCAGATTCTAGACCTGCTCGAAAGCACCCCGCGCTTCCACCAGTTGTCAGCCAAGTTCGCCGTGCAACTCGATGCCGGCGAAGCCCTGGCCATGCTCGAACACCCTCACGACCTGTGGTTGTCGGCCTTGCGCCTGGGCCAGCAAACCTGGCTGGCGTTCGGCCTGGCGGGTTGCCCGGCAGATGGCCAAGTGCTGGGTGCGGTGCCGCTGGCCGATGGCCTGGCCTTGGTGCGTGCCGTGCTCGACCGTTTCCTCGACCTGGCCAGCCCCGCGCATTCGCGCATGCGCCAGCTGCTGGAAGCCTACCCGGCCGGCGAGTTTGTCGAAGGCCTGCCTCTGGATATCCGCCGCGACGCTGCCGTGCTCGGCTGGCGCCGGCACCAGCCTGCTCCCGTGTGGTTGGGCAAGCTGCCCCAGGCCCGCGGCCTGGCCCTTGGCGTTGCCCCGGCGCAGGGCCGCCTGACCCCGGCCATGCTGCGCGGCGTCGCCCAGGTCTGCCGTGAGCTGGGCGACGGCAGCCTGCGCCTGAGCCCATGGCAAAGCCTGGTGCTGACCAACCTGCCGGCGCAGCACATCGAGCAGGCCCAGGCTGGGTTGTCTGCCCTGGGCCTGCTTTGCCACGTGGATGAGCCGCTGGCACGTATCAGCGCCTGCACCGGCAGCAGCGGCTGCGCCAAGGCCCTGGGCGAGACCAAGGGCGATGCCGTGGCCCTGGCCGCGCTGCTCGGCCCTGGCGCCCCGGGCAGCGTGCACTTGTCTGGCTGCCCCCGTTCCTGCGCCGTGGCCCACGTTGCCCCGGCCACCCTGTTGGCCCGTTCACCGGGCCGTTATGACCTGTACCTGCGTGACGCGTGCCAGCCAGGCTTTGGCGCCCTGCGCGGCACCGACCTTACCTTGAATGAAGCAGGCGCCATGCTCGACCTGCCGACGGAGCACCTTGATGATTGACTACATCCGCGATGGTCAGGAGATCTATCGCAATTCCTTCCGGATCATCCGCGAGGAAGCCCGGCTCGAGCGGATCCCCGCAGACCTCGAAAAGCTCGCCGTGCGGGTGATCCACGCCTGTGGCATGGTCGAGGCCATCGATGGCCTGCAGTTCTCTGCAGGCGCTGGCCATGCCGGGCGCGAAGCGCTGCGCAACGGCGCACCGATCCTGTGCGATGCGCACATGGTCGCCGAGGGCATCACCAGGGCCCGCCTGCCAGCCGACAACCAGGTCATCTGCACCCTGCGTGACCCCAGCGTGCCTGGCCTGGCCAAAGAGGCCGGCAACACCCGCTCGGCCGTGGCCCTGGAGTTGTGGCGCCCGCACCTGGAGGGCAGCGTGGTGGTCATCGGCAACGCCCCCACCGCCCTGTTCTACCTGCTGGAAATGCTCGACGCCGGTGCGCCCAAGCCGGCGCTGATCCTCGGCTTCCCGGTCGGCTTCGTCGGTGCTGCCGAGTCCAAGGCGATGCTCGCTGCCGACAGCCGCGGCGTGCCGTTCGTGATCATGCAAGGCCGCCTGGGCGGCAGCGCAATGGCCGCTGCCGCGGTCAACGCCCTGGCCACGGAGGTGGAATGATGGCGCCGCGTGGACGACTGCTGGGCCTGGGCGTAGGCCCCGGCGACCCCGAGCTGATCACCGTCAAGGCCCTGCGCCTGCTGCGCGAGGCCCCGGTGGTCGGCTACTTCGTGGCCAAGGGCAAGCGCGGCAATGCCTTCGGCATCATCGAGGCGCACCTGCAGCCTGCCCAGACCCTGCTGCCGCTGGTCTACCCGGTGACCACCGAAGCCCTGCCGGCGCCTTTGTCCTATGAACAGGTCATCAGCGACTTCTACGACGAAGCCAGCGTGCAAGTGGCCGAGCACCTGGATGCCGGTCGGGACGTGGCGGTGATCTGCGAAGGCGACCCGTTTTTCTACGGCTCGTACATGTACCTGCACGACCGCCTGGCACAGCGTTATGAGGCCGAGGTGATTCCTGGCGTGTGCTCCATGCTGGGGGGCGCTTCGGTGCTGGGCGCGCCCTTGGTGTACCGCAACCAGAGTTTGTCCGTGCTGTCGGGGGTGTTGCCGGCCGATGAGCTGAAGCGCCGCCTGGCCGACGCCGATGCGGCGGTGATCATGAAGCTTGGCCGCAACTTCCCCAAGGTCCGCGACGTGCTGGCCGAGCTTGGCCTGGACGGGCGCGCGCTGTACGTGGAACGGGCGACCATGGCCAACCAGAAAATCGTGCCGCTGGACCAGGTCGACCCGCTGTCGTCGCCGTACTTTTCGCTGATCATCGTGCCGGGGGAAAAATGGCAGGGCTGACCTTGAACCCGGCACCGGCCATCGTCATTCTCGGGCCGGGCAGCCTGTTGACGGCACAGCGCATCCAGCAGCGTTATCCACAGGCTTTGATCCATGGCCTGCAGGGCCGCGTGGAGGGCGCCGACTGCTACTACAGTGCCTTTGGCGACACCCTGCGGGCGCTGTACCAGCAAGCCACCCCGATCATTGCGCTGTGCGCAGCCGGTATCGTCATTCGCAGCCTGGCGCCCCTGCTCAGCGAGAAGGGCAGCGAACCGCCGGTGCTGGCCGTGGCTGAAGATGGCAGTGCGGTGGTGCCATTGCTCGGTGGCCTGGGCGGGGTGAACGTGATGGCGCGGGAAATCGGCGCGGCGCTGGGTGTTGCCGCCGCCATCACGACCAGCGGCGAACTGCGTTTCGGCACCTGCCTGCTGAACCCGCCGCAAGGCTATGCCCTGGCTGATGTCGAGCAAGGCAAGCGCTTTGTTTCCGACCTGCTGGCTGGCGAGTCGGTGCGGGTCGAGGGGCATGCGCCCTGGTTGCAGCAGGCGCAATTGCCCGCCAGCGAGGTGGCCCGGCGCACCATTCATGTGGGGCACCTGGCGCGCCCGGCCAGCCGCGACGAGCTGCTGATCCACCCGCGCTCGGTGGTGGTGGGGGTTGCAGGCGGCGCGCTGCACACTATCCGTGCTGCCTTGCAGCAGGCCGGCATCGCCGAGCCAGCTGTGGCCTGTGTGTTGGCGGGCGAGCACGCCATGGCCGACACCACCCTGCACGAAGCGGCGCAGGCTTTGGGGGTTGCCCTGCGCTTCGCGGCCCAGCCAGGCGATGTTGCCAGCATGCTGGCGGCGGCATTGCCCGGTGCCCAACTGATCGGGCAGGGCGACGTGGTCATCGCGGTGGCACCCGCCCCGGTCGAGGTGGAGCGGCTGGGGCGCCGCCGCGGCCGCTTGGGCCGCCGCCGCGGCCGTTTGGCCGTTATCGGCCTGGGGCCGGGCGCTGCCGAGCTGATGGTGCCAGCGGTCAAGGCGGAATTGGCCCGGGCGCAGGACGTGCTTGGCTATGAAACCTATGTGCGCATGGCCGGGCCGTTCCGTAGCGACCAGGTGCTGCACTGCACCGACAACCGCGAAGAGATGCAACGCGCCAGGCATGCCTTCGAGCTGGCGGCCCAAGGCCGTTCGGTGGTGGTGGTGTCGTCGGGCGACCCGGGGGTGTTCGCCATGGCGGCGGCAGTGCTCGAAGCGCTGCACGCGTCGACCGACCCGGCGTGGCACCGGGTCGACCTGGAGATCCTGCCGGGGGTATCCGCCTCGCTGGCGACCGCTGCCCAGGCAGGTGCACCGCTGGGCCATGACTTCTGCGTGATGTCGCTGTCGGACAACCTCAAACCCTGGTCGATCATCGAGAAGCGCCTGGACCTGGCCGCCCAGGCTGACCTGGTATTGGCATTCTACAACCCGATTTCCCGCTCGAGGCCGCATCAGCTCGGCGTGGCGCTCGAGGTGGTTCGGCGGCACCGTGCTGGCAACACGCCTGTAGTCCTGGGGCGTGATATCGGTAGGCCAGGGCAGACGCTCAAGGTAGTCACATTGGCCGAGCTGCTGCCAGAAATGGTCGACATGCGCACCATGGTGCTGGTGGGCTCCTCCACAACCTGCGTGTTTCCTCGCCTCACGGGTGGGGTGTGGGCCTACACGCCACGTTGGTACCCTTCGGCCAGCTAGCTACCGCGGAAACCCTTCAGCGCGCTGTCTTGCGAGCACGCTGGCTAAGGTGGCTGCCCCTGATTCAGGGGTAACCACCAAGGAGTTTCCCGATGTCTGAAACACAAGCCACTACCCGCGACGCCGCCGTCCTGGTCGAAGGCAACCTGCTTGCCTGTGGCGCGGGTATGTCCGTGCAAAGCCGCCATGACTGCAAGAATGCATACCACTTTGCCACCTTGGTGGCGGACAAAGCCTTCGATGCCGAAAAGCAGAGCAGGGAGTGGTATGACAAGCTCATCGATGTGATGCGTGACCTGGGCTTCACCATCCCCAAGCGCAGCTTCGAGCAGGAAACATCGGCTGAGCTGTCGGTCACCGTCGGCGCCATTGCTGTACGTGCTATAGCCGTTGCCGGCAACGCAATGTTGGGCGGCACCCAACTGGGCAGCCTGGCCAAAAAGGCCTTCGACAAGATGGCCACCGTCGAGAGCGACGCCAAAGTGCTCGACCACAAGCGCAAGAACAAGTCCCGGGGCATGGTCGGCCTGGCTGCGTGCATCGAGACCGAGCAAGGTGATGTGGTCATGGTGATCAGTTGCATCCAGGCGTCTGCCCCGCAGCTGGACGACGACG
>NZ_AEWE02000089.1:9635-12208 GCF_000190455.2 Pseudomonas sp. TJI-51 | reverse complement strand
CAACAACTTCGTCTACGACAAAGTGCGCGAAACCGTGGAAAACAAACTGGGCGTGCGCAGCGTCGAGAACGTTCTGCAGTACGACATCTGATTGCCTGGCGGCATTTCGCCGATGCCGCCTTTTCGACTCTCCTTGAAATGAGGCAACACACATGGATAAAGCATCCGAGCAGCTGATGCTGATCGGTGGCACGGCGTTGGTTTACCCGCAGAGGGCGGGCGAAATACTGCGCCAGGCCGCTTTCGACTCGATACTGTACGCCCAGCTGGTGGCCAACAAGCACGCCGGGTCGCGTTTCGAGCAGTATGACGCCTGGTACGCGGCCAACCGCGAGGCATTTCGCCAATTGGGCTGGATCAAGCTGGCCAGCACCCACGACCTCAAACAGCTGGGGCAACCCGTTCGCAGCACCCAGCTCCAGCCGCTGGAAGCCTGGTTGAAAATGCGCGCGATCAGCCCCGAAGCCCTGCTGACCACGGTAAGGGCAGGCCTGCGCCGCTCTGCCCAGGGTGTTGGCCATTTGCTGAAATTCAGCGCCCAGGAGCAGGGCCAGCGGTCCAGACTGGTCGTGGAGGTGGGGCTGCTGAAGGCCGGGCCGACCCTCGATCTTTGCAGCATCACGCTGCAGGTCGACGAGCGTATTTCTGCCGTGCCCTTGAATGTGCTGCTGAGCGAGCAGGTACTCAGGGGCGAAGCCGAGTTCGATGGTATTTCCCTGGCACTGGATAACGGGCGCTTCGAGCACCAGCGCACTGCACTGCAGGCGCTGATGGAGGACAGGAATGCCCGGGGTGACTACCGCTTTGACCCTTATGCGCCAGTAGTGGGGGCAACACCATGACGAACGTTGCCCCTGCGGTAATCGGTGCCGGTATCGTGTCGTTCTTGCCAGGAATGGACGCAGCCCAGGCGAGCAAGGTGAAGCTGGCCCTGGCGATGGCCGAGCGGGCCACGCAAACAGCCTACAGGGAGGGCTTGATCGAGAACTGGTTCGACTACTACCGCAACCAGCTCAAGTTCATGGGCTGGGACTCGGTGTCTCCCGAGCAGGCGCATAGCCCCGACCCGCGCCGTGCCAAACAGACCGATCAGGTTCTGGAAACCATCGCTGACAAGGCGGGGGAGCGCTATGCAACGGCAACCGGGCTCTCCATCCGGAAACTGTTGAGGCAGCCCTCGGTGCTGCGTGAGCTGGAGCGGTGTGCATACGAGCGCCAGCATTTCCAGTTACTGCCATGTGCGCCCGCCGGTGCTGGCCGGGTCGACATGGTGCTTTACCATGAGGTCGACAGCCACGCGGCATTCAAGGCTGGCTTCCTCAGCCACAAGCGTAGCCACCGGGTGGTGCGGGCGGAACTGGTGCGGTTCAATGTGCTGGCGTTCGAGAACAGCTTCTTGGGCAAAGTGCAGGAGCGGGTGGTGCAAGCCTCGTTGAACCGTATTCTCGAATACGGCCTTTAAGGTGCCAGGTAGCCCTTGATGCCGGTGAAGATGATCTGTGCAGCCAGAGCGCAGACGAACAGGCCCATCAGCCGGCTGACGATCTGCAAGCCCTGGTCACCGAGCAGGCGCTCGATGCGGTGCGACAGGTACAGCACCACACCCACGGTGAAGCTGGCCAAGGCAATGCCGATGATTGCCAGCAACTTGTCGCCCCAGTGCGGTTGGCTGACGCCCATTACCAGCAGGGCGCCGATGGTGCCGGGCCCGACGGTCAACGGGATGGTCAGCGGCACGATGGTGACGTCCTGTTGCACGTTGTCGGCCTGCACCGCGGACTTGCCTTGGGCCATGCCCAGCGCAGAAATGAACAGCACACTGCCCGCGCCAATCCGGAAGGCGTCAGCGGTGATGCCGAAAATGCCGAAGATCGCCCGGCCGAACAGGTACAGCAGCACGCTGGCGATGAGCGCGGCAAAAGCTACCTTCCACGCCAGTTGCTTGCGTTCTTTGCTGGAGTGGCCACGGGTCAGGCTGATGAAGCACGACAGCACGAAGAACGGGCTGTAGAGCACGAGCATTTTCAGGTAGACGCTGAACAACTCATGGAGCATGAGCGCGGGTCCTTGGCAAAGTCGGTTGGCGTGGGCTGGGGCTGTGGTGGGCCTGCGCCGGCAGGTCAGGAAATGTGCGCCGGGTCGGTCGCGGCTTCGCGCTGGCTGGCCCAGTACTGAATCAGTTCGCGCAGTTGCGACAACTCCACCGGCTTGGCCATGTGCCCGTCCATGCCGGCCAGCCGCGCGCGTTCCTTGTGCTCGGCAAGAATATGCGCCGTCAGCGCCACCACTGGGGTGCGCTGGCGCTTGTTGGCGGCTTCCCAGGCGCGCAGCTGCCGGGTGGCCGAGAAACCGTCCAGCACAGGCATTTCACAGTCCATCAAGACCAGGTCGTAATGCCTTTCTTTCATGGCCTGCAGGGCTTCCTCACCATTGCTGGCGGTGTCTGGTTGCAGGTTCAGCTTGCCGAGCATGCCGCGTATCACCTTGGTCGAAATGCTGTTGTCCTCGGCCACCAGTACGCGGAAATCTGCTGGCAAGTCCAATGCCTGCGGGACCCCAGGCGGGCTGGCGGG
>NZ_AEWE02000089.1:9199-9442 GCF_000190455.2 Pseudomonas sp. TJI-51 | reverse complement strand
GGCGGCCAGCTGCATGCCGGTCATGCCGGGCATGTTCTGGTCCAGCAGCACGGCGTCGAAGTAGTCGCGCAGGTGCGCCTTGGTGCGCAACAGGGCCAGGGCCTCCTTGCCTGATGGCACCGCGCTGACATTCATGCCCCAGGCACTGCATTGCTGCACCAGCACTTTCCGGCAGGTATCGTTGTCGTCCACTACCAGCACCCGGGCATCGCGCAGCGGGCCTTCGAGGTCGGCCAGGGGCTG